>PWIL01000039.1 GCA_003560455.1 Mollicutes bacterium | reverse complement strand
AGTTGTTGACTTAGGTTTTAAAGTTAGTGACAAAGATATTGTTATGGTCGATAATAAAGTCTTAGAAACCGAAAAAAAAGAATACTATATTCTAAATAAACCAAGACAAGTAATTTCAAGTGTTAGTGACCCGCAAAATCGCAAAACAGTTGTTGATTTTATTGCAACTGAGCAACGAATTTATCCAGTTGGGCGTTTAGACTATGGTACAACCGGTTTAATATTATTAACTAATGATGGTGAATTGGTTAATCAATTAATTCATCCTAAAAACAATATTGAAAAAACATATTTAGTTAAAATTAAAGATTCGCTTCATGCTGCCGAAATCGCCCAATTACAAGCTGGTATTACAATTAATGGTTCAAAAACAAAACCAGCAAAAATAATGGCTGTTAAATATGATAAAAAAACACAAACAACAAGGTTTAAAATAATTATAACTGAGGGCAAGAATCATCAAATCAAAAAAATGCTGCAATATTTTGATAAAGAAGTTCTCAAATTAAAAAGAATTCAATTTGCTTTCTTAACCTTAGAAAATTTAAATTCTGGTCAATATCGCGAATTAAACAAAAAAGAAATCAAAAAATTATATAGTTTAATAAAAAAAGATAATAACTAACTATTATCTTCGACCCATTCAATTGCTTCAGTTGGGCAGGCTTCAATTGATTGTTCTACTTTGGCTTCTAAATCAGAACTAATTGTCTCTAATAAAACCTCAGCCGTTTCCTCAATTTTAAAAACCTCTGGAGCAATTGCTTGGCATTGACCACAAAAAATACACTTTTCTTCAACAATTTTAACTTTTTTCATCTCGGCCTCCTTTTATATAGTATAAGAAAAAAAAACCTTAAAATCAAGTAGATGTTTTAAAAAAACGATTAATGTGGTATTATTGGAATAGAGGTGGTTATATGGATAGTAGAATAAAAAAGTATCATCGTGAAACCGCTGACGAAGCAAAACGGAGTGAAAAAAACCAAAAACTGTATCAAAACATATATGAAGGTGTTAAATATTCTAATATTGAGGCAATTGCTGAATTAGATAAAACAAATGAAGTAGATTTAGAAAAAATAAAAGCAATGCTAAATAAACAAAACAAAAAAACTATCCCCTCAGAGGAGGAACCGCTAACTCCTGAAGTTCCAGAAGAAGAAGTTAATGTCGTAGCGAAAGAAGATTATGATGTCAAAAGTTTTATTGAAAGCGCTAAAAATAACCGGAATGATAATGACCAACGTAGTCGGCGCATTTCGGAAGATTACCAAAAACTACCACCAATGCAAGAAAAAGAAGAAGGATTTGATGCTGAAGAAAAATTGCAAGAATTATTACAAACAATTCATAATACACAAGTGTTGGCTGATTTAAATAAAGAAGAATCAAAAAGAGCAGTGGCTGATGCTAACGCTCAAACAGTAGCTGATTCATCCAAAAAAGTTGATAGATCTTTTTATACTTCATCATTAAATTTTAAAGATGATGACTTTGAAGACTTAAAAGATTTAAATCAAGCAATGCAAAAGAATACCAAAGTAATTATAATTTTAATGGGCTCATTATTTTTGATCATGGGAGCATTAATGATTTATATAATAATGCGAGTAATTTCATAAAAACTTTATTTTTTTAAATATCTTTGCTATAATGAAAAAAAATATTAAAGGGGAATAAACATGGATGATGAAAAATTAGATATTGATATTATTGAATTAGACGAAGAGGAAATCGATAATAGTGACCAAGAAAAAACGCCTTCAACACCGGTTGAAGAAAATCCTATGCCTGAAAACTCAGAAATGAAAAGTGAAAACAAGGCTGCAACAGAAACTTTGAATGAAGAATTAGATGCTAAAAAAGAATTAGAAACATTACGAATTAGTAAAGATGAATTATTAGAAAAAACATATAATTTATCGGAAGATTTAGAAAATGCCGCGGCCAAACATGAAGAGGAAGAAGAAGATGATAAAAGTGTTATTATTTTTATCGCGTTTATCTTTGCTTTCTTAGCGTCGTTTATTTTGGCGTTACCGCTTATTTCACGGATATTTGAATAATTTGCTCAATCATATCATCGCTTGCGATGATATTTTTTTTGACTGTTTGACATTTTTGACAACGAAAAACAATTTTAAAACTTTGTCGATGTTTTTCAATTTCAATTGGTTGCATTAAACCTTGGCACTTATTTTTTCGGTCACCTGGATTAAAATCAAGATGTTTAGAAAAAAGACAAAAAGGACAATGATTGCGACTTGTATAATTAAGAGGCGGCACCAACTTTTGACAATTATCACAAATAAAGGAATTATCTTTTTTAGAAAACTTTTTCATAATATCACCTACAGTTACTATACACTATCAAAAAAAAATAGGTCAAATTTATATATATATTTAAAAATTTATGTTATAATTTAGACTAGGTGATTAAATGTTTGAAAAATTAAAAGCAATGGATGAAGAATTAAGAAATGTTTTAATTATATCTATATCAGTTTTGGTGATTATTGTATTATTTTTTTGGATAACGGCGGTTAGATTAAATCAACCATATGAAATTAGGGTTCCTGAATTTACAATAAATAATGAAATTAAATTTGACAAAATATTAATTGGTGAAATGTTTAATTTGCCAGAAGAAAATTATTTTGTTTATGTTCGTGACGAGAATAATCCTAATGATATGCTATTTGAGTCGCTAGTCGCAACTAATGATTTGGGATATCGGCATTATGAGGCAAATTTAAATAGTTTTTTTAATTATCATTTTTTAGCTGAAGAAAGTAACCAAGACAAAAATAACTTGCAATTTAAAACGAGTACAATTTTATTAATTAAAGATAATCAAATTGTTGAATTTTTAGAAGAAAAAGATGAAGTGTTAAATTACTTTGTTTCAAAGGAGGAGGAAAATGAATAAACCATTAAATGAAAGACAGTTAAGGGAAATAATTGTAGTAACAATCCTAATTTTTGCCACGGCAATTAGCAGTATTTTTGCTGCTTATTTCTATTTAGAAAGCCGAGGTGATAAAGATCAAGATTTTAGTCATCGGTCAGACTTAACAGAATTTATTGAACTATACGATCGTTTAAATACGGAACATTATTTTGAAGTAGATCCAGAGTTGTTAATTAGAGGTGCAATTCAAGGAATGGTTGATGCATTTGAGGATAAATATACAACTTATTTAGATGAACGCGATAATTATCAGTTTCAACAAAGAGTTCGGGGCTATTACCGAGGAATTGGGATTGGTCTTTATGATAATGATGATGATCAAATTGAAATAACCCAAGTGTTTGAGGGAGCGCCTGCTTATCGAGCTGATGTAAAAGTTGGTGATATTATTTTAGCTGTTGATGATTTAGATTTACGAGAAAAAGCAACAGCTGATGTAGTTGATTATATCCGTTATGCCGAAGAAGAAAATGTTATCTTAAAAGTATTGCGCGATGGGGAAGAAATTGACTTAGAAATTGAACTCGAAACAGTTGTTTTGCCATCAGTAGAAGGTGAAATCATTGAAAAAGAAGGCCAAAAAATAGGTTATATTGAAATTTCTATTTTTGCTTCTAATACGTATCGGCAATTTCGTGATAAACTATTAGAATTAGAAGAAAAAGAGATTGATGGTTTAATTATTGATTTGCGGTATAATACAGGTGGCTATTTATCGGTTACCGAACAAATTATTTCAATGTTTTTAGATGATAGTAAGATTATTTATCGGACAGAAGAACAAGGTGATGAAAAGATTTTTTATTCGCGAACAAAAGAATCACGAGATTATCCAATTGTCACATTGGGCAATAAGTATTCAGCTTCTGGGTCAGAAATTTTGATTGCTGCATTACAGGAATCATATGGGGCGCCTTTTGTTGGCGAATCGACTTATGGTAAAGGAACAGTTCAAGAATTAATTGATTTAGATAATGATGAATCATTACGTTATACGGCTCGTATTTGGTTAACGCCAGAAGGTGAGTGGATTGATGGTGAGGGAGTTCAACCAGATTATGAAGTGGAACAAAATGTTGATTTCTTATTAACTTTAGAACGAGAAGACGATTATCAATTTCAAAAAGCATTAAAAGTTTTTTTAGAATTAATCAATAATTAGATATAATATTAAGAAAAAAGATTT
>PWIL01000104.1 GCA_003560455.1 Mollicutes bacterium | reverse complement strand
TAATAAAATCGCAAAACAACGAGAAGCACTTGATAAAGCAAAATATGACTTAGAAGTAGCTGAAGCCAAATACGATCTAGAAACTGTTGCTAAATTACGGCATGGTGAAATTCCAAAAATTGAAACTGAACTAAAAAACTTACAAAAAAAATCAGAACATAAAATTTTATCGGATGTTGTAACCGAAGAAGAAATCACCAAAGTCCTAGCAAATTGGACTAAAATACCAGTAGAAAAATTAAAAGGGTCGGAAAAAGACAAAGTTCTTCATTTAGCCGCTAATTTAGAAAAAAGAGTAATTGGCCAATCAAAAGCCATTGAATTAGTTTCATCAGCAATTAAAAGAGCCAGAGCAGGAATAAAAGATCCGAAACGGCCAATTGGTGCCTTTATCTTTCTTGGGCCAACTGGTGTTGGAAAAACCGAAGTTGCCAGAGCATTAGCCGATGAACTTTTTGATGATGAATCACATATTATTCGGATTGATATGAGTGAATATATGGAAAGTTTTTCAGTTTCAAGATTAATTGGCGCCCCCCCAGGATATGTGGGCTATGACGAAGGTGGGCAATTAACTGAAGCAGTTCGCCGTAATCCCTATAGTATTGTTTTATTTGATGAAATTGAAAAAGCTCATCAAGAAGTATTTAATCTTTTATTACAAATTTTAGATGATGGTCGGATTACTGATTCACAAGGTCGAACAGTCGATTTTAAAAATACAATTATTATTATGACTTCTAATATTGGTAGTGAATATATTTTAGAAAAAAATGAGGCAATTGAAGATATAATTCACCGCGAACTTAAAAAAACTTTTCGCCCAGAATTTATTAATCGCCTTGATGAAATTATTATTTTTAACTCATTAGAAAAAGAAACCATTATGCAAATTATTGAAAAATTAATTGTGGATATTGAAGAACGATTAAGTGATCAAAATATTAAAATTAATGTTACTGAAAAATTAAAACAACATATTTATGATGCCTCATATGATAAATTTTATGGCGCAAGATCAATCAAAAGATATATTTCAAGACACTTAGAAACTTTAATTGCTGAAGCAATTTTAAATGAAGAAGTTAAAAATGAAATAACGCTTGATTACGATCAAAAAATAATTATCAGATAACTACCATTGGTAGTTATTTTTAGATAAGAAACAAGTTTTTTCAATCAAAGGGGTCAAAAACGTGGCAGTTTTGTCAAAAGCAGGGGTCAAAAACGTGGCAGTTTGCCAAAAATAGAGGCCAAAAACGTGGCAGTTTTGTCAAAAGCAGGGGTCAAAAACGTGGCAGAGGGTTGTGTAAAATCGTGTTTTATGTTATAATTTAAAGGGTGATAAGATGAAAAGAAAAATATATGATCAATTATTAAGTTGGAAAAACACTGAAATTAGTACCCCATTGATGATAATAGGAGCTCGACAAGTTGGAAAAACACACATAATAAATGAATTTTGTCAAAATGAATTTGAAGAATATGTTTATATAGATTTATTAGCAAAACCGGAAATTATTAATATTTTTGAAGAAAAAATTAATTTGGAAGAAAAATGGCATAGACTGGAATTATTTCTAGAAAAAAAAATAGATATTGAAAAAACAATTATATTTTTTGATGAAATACAAGAATCAGAAAAATTAATAAATGCTTTAAAATATTTTGCTGAAAGTAAAAAAGCATATAAAATAATTTGTGCGGGATCTTTGTTAGGTGTCAAAATTCATCGTTTTCAAAGTTCTTTCCCAGTTGGTAAAGTTCGAATGTTGAATATGTATCCGATGGATTTTGAAGAATTTTTATGGGCATTAGATAAAAAAATATATATTGCTGAAATTAATAAATGTTTTAATAGTATGAAAGCAATGGATGAGTCAATTCATAAAAAATTATTGGATATTTACAATGTTTATTTATGTATTGGTGGTATGCCAGAAGCGGTTTTTGATTATACAAAAGAACAAGATATTTTGAGTTTTAATGATAAAATTATTAAAAATATAATTGATGCATATTTATATGATATGAATAAATATGTTAAAAATATATTTGAAACATCAAAAATTGAAGCAATATACCGTTCGATACCAACACAATTAGCTAATCCGAGTAATAAATTTCAGTATAGCAAAATTTCTGAAAAAGCACGCGCAAGATACTATATTGAACCTTTAAAATGGTTGATATCTAGCAATATGATTATTGAATCAAAACAAATAGAAAAACCTGAAATTCCTCTAAAAGCTTTTGTTAAAGAAGATTATTTCAAATTATACTTAAGCGATGTCGGTTTGATGACAACATTATTAGAATTAAAATATAGTGATATTTTGTTAAATAAATCTTTTACATATCGTGGTATTTTAACTGAAAATTATGTTGCAAATCAACTGTTGATTAATGGTTTTAGTTTATATTATTGGCAAAGTGCCAATAAAGCTGAGGTTGATTTTACATTGTATACTAATGAAGGAATTATTCCAGTAGAAGTCAAATCAAGTGATAATACAAAATCATATAGTTTAAATGTTTATATTAAAAAATATAATCCAAAGTATAGTATTAGATTATCAACTAAAAATTTTGGATTTGAAAATCAAATCAAATCTATACCATTGTATGCTGCATTTTGCATAAAACAAAGGAGTTAAAATGAAAAATTTACTAATTGGTTCTCATGTCTCATTTCAAAAAGAAAAGCAATTATTGGGCAGTGTTGAAGAAACACTTAGTTATGGTGGCAACTGCTTTATGATTTATACTGGCGCCCCACAAAACACCGCCCGGCAACCGATTAATCAAGACTTAACAAAACAAGCTTATCAACTAATGAAAAAAACCAACATTGATCCAAATCATGTAGTAGTTCATGCGCCATACATTGTTAATTTAGCAAATGGTAGTGACTTTGCTGTCAATTTTTTAAAACAAGAAGTAACTCGTCTTGAAGAACTTGGATTAAAATATTTAGTTTTACATCCGGGCAGTTATGTAAAATTAACCAAAGAAGAAGGAATAAACAATATTGTTAAAGGCTTAAATAAAATAATCACAAAAGACCAAAAAACTTTTATTTGCCTAGAAATAATGGCTGGAAAAGGAACAGAAATTGGAACTAGTTTTTTAGAATTAAAACAAATAATTGATAAACTACAATATCCGGAAAAAATCAAAATTTGCCTAGACACTTGCCATTTAAATGATGCCGGTTATGATATTGCAAACTTTGACTTAATTATCGAAGAAATAGAAAATGTAATTGGTGAAAACATGATTGCTTGTATTCATATTAATGACAGCAAAAACGAACAAGGAAGTCATAAAGACCGTCATGAAAACTTGGGCTTTGGCAACTTAGGCTTTGATAATTTAATTAATATTATTTATCATTCAAAATTAGAATCGGTACCAAAAATTTTAGAAACACCATATGTTTCACTAAACGAAGAAAGCAAAAAAAGGCTATACCCACCATATAAATTTGAAATAAAAATGATTAAAACAAAACAATTTGATCCAAACTTATTAAAAAAAATCCGTCAATATTATCATTAAGGAGGTCAAATGGCGCGAAAAAATGTAAATGCAAAATTCACTCCGGAATATCGGGACTTAAAAAAAGATATCGAAAAAAGATATATGCTTTTAGGTTTGGGAATTGCAGCTACATTTTTTATTATGATCATTAATCTTTACGCCCTTCAATTTAATCAACACGAATATTACGCGCAAAAACTCGCGCAAATGAATCGAACAATTATTACTGGTTCAACAGCACCACGGGGGCGTATTTATGACCGTAATTATAATTTGTTAGTTGATAATGAACCAGTAAAAACAATTACTTATCGCAAACAACGAGGTGTTAATCAATCCCAAGAATTAGCAATGGCTGGATTTTTAGCCAAAAATTTAACGATTGATCACCAAAAATTAACTCAAACGCAACTAAAAGAATATTTTATTATTCAATATCCAAAAAAAGCAAACGCAAAAATAACCGCTAGTGAACGCCAAAAATTACAAGAACGACGTTTAACAAGACAAGAAATTAATAACTTAAAAAGACAACGAATTACACCGGAAGATTTAAGTGTTTTTAATCAACAAGATCAAAAAAAAGCTTATCTTTATTTTCTAATGAATCAAGGTTTTTGGTTTAGTGAAAAAACAATAAAAAAAAATGTTGATGAAACAGAATATGCTTTAATTTCTGAAAATCTTGATCAACTGCCCGGATTTTCAACTAATCTAGATTGGCAACGCTCCTACCCCTATGGTGATACTTTTAAAACTTTATTAGGAACTGTTTCTGAAGGAATACCTCGAGAATTAAAAAAAGAATATTTAAACAAAGGATATCGATTAAATGATCGGGTAGGAGCAACTAACATTGAACGACAATTTGATAATTACTTAAGAGGAACCCCAAACCAATATCAATTAATCGATAATCGTTTAAAATTAATTCAAGAAGGTCAGCGGGGCTATGATATTGTCTTAACAATTGACATTGAATTACAACTAGCGATTGAAGAAATAGTTCATCAAGAATTAATCAATGCTAAAAACGAGCGCAATACCGAACATTTAGAACATTCCTTTGTTGTTATCCAACATCCCCAAACTGGTGAAATCTTAGCCCTAGTCGCCCGAAAACTTTATGCGACCGAAGATGGCTATGACACCTATGATTATTCACCCGCAATTATCACCGACGCTGTAGTTGCCGGTTCAGCCATTAAAGGTGCTTCACAACACGTTGCTTATATGCAAGATGCTTTAGAAATTGGCGAAAGAAGAAATGACTTTTGCATTAAAATTGCTGCTACTCCGCGAAAATGTTCGTGGACTTATTTAGGCGTTTTAAATGATATTAATGCGCTTCGCAGTTCTTCAAATTCTTATCAATATCAAAGTGCAATTAAAGTTGGTAACGGTGAATATCGTTATAATCAACCATTGCCACTTGATCCCAAAGCCTTTCAAATATATCGCGATGGTTTTGCTGAATTTGGTTTAGGAATAAAAACAGGAATAGACTTGCCAAATGAAACAAGGGGATATCAAGGAAGAAGTTTACAATCAGGCCATTTATTAGACTTTGTCATTGGTCAATATGATACTTATACACCAATTCAATTATCACAATATATTAGTACCATTGCTAATAATGGAAAAAGACTAAAACCACAACTTTTAAAAAGCGTTTACCAGCCAACTAACTTTCAACACTTAGTCAAAAGTCAATCAAAAGAAGTATTATCTTATTTAAACACCGAAGATGAATACTTAGAACGAATTCAAGCTGGTTTTCGGGCGGTTATGTTACCAAGAGGAACCGGGCGATTTCACGCCCCAGCTAACTTAAATGTTGCTGGAAAAACTGGCACAAGTGAAAGTTTTGTTGATAGTAATCAAGACGGAACGGTTGATACCTTAACTTTAAGTAATACCTTTGTTGCATATGCACCATATGATAATCCAATAGTTTCTTTTACGATTACAACTCCCAATATTTATCACTTTGATGGACCAACCCGCCATCGAACGCAAGTAAATCGACGAATTTCTAATCAAGTTATTGAAAAATTCTTTGCAATGTATTAATATTTTGCTATAATATGATGAGCAATAGATGAAAGGAGCGAAACAAATGGCTAAAAAAGGAGAAGCAAGAGAAAGAATTACATTAAAATGCAGTGTTTGTAAAGATGAAAATTATCGTACTGAAAAAAACAAACGAAATACCACTGAAAAATTGGAAATAAAAAAACACTGTCCAAAATGTAAAAAGACAGTTCTTCATCAAGAAAAAAAATAAGGGGGATAACCAATGATTCATATAAATGATTTAAAAACTGGTATGTCAATTAAATTAGATGAACAAATTTTTTTAGTTCTCGATTTTTTACATGTAAAACCGGGCAAGGGACCGGCCTTTATGCGAGTTAAATTAAAAAATTTAAGAACTGGTTCTATTATTGATAAAACATTTAACACGAATATAAAATTTGAAAAAGCAGTTATTGAAAAAAAAGAAATGCAATTTTTATATAATAATCAAGATGTTTATAACTTTATGGATATGGGCTCATTTGAACAAATCGAAGTAAATGAAAAACAAATAAACGAAGAAAAAAAATACTTAAAAGAAGGCTTAAATGTTGAAATTATTTTTTATGAAAATGAACTATTAGGTGTTGAATTACCGGAAAAAATAACTTATCAAGTAACCGAAACTGAACCAGCAGTTAAAGGCAATACCGTTAATAACACAACTAAGGACGCGATTTTAGAAAATGGCTTAAAAATAAAAGTACCAATGTTTGTCAAAAATGATGACCAAGTTTCCGTCTCAACACGAACTGGTCAATATGATTCAAGAATATAAAAAAAATAACACTTCAATGTTATTTTTTTTCTGCCTTTTTTAAAGTTCTTAACTCGCGTGCTGTAATTAAAATTGACTGGCCACCGATTAATTTTACTTTTTGCAAATTTGGTTTCCAATTTTTTCTAGTTGCATTTAAAGCATGAGAACGCTTATTACCAAATAAAGGTTTTTTATTAGTTATCTTTTTAGCCATCTTTTCCTCCTTCGTTGTATTTGCTATCTAAACTTATCATATATTAACTTAATTGTCAATTAAAAAAGATTTGTTTTTTAGTAAAATACTAATGGCCAGATTTTTAGGCTATTTTAAAAAAAATTTGTTAAATTGGTCATTTATTAAAAATTTAACAAATCATTTTATCCAATAATGACATTATTCAATTTGATTACTACATCATTTTGTGATAAAATGATGTATATAGAAAGGGCTGTGATGTATATATGAAAAACTTTGATTACTCAAAATATAAAGATATATATTTAAAAAAGGATATAGTTACAATGATAACTAAGATACATGAGTACAAAGGCAAGACAAATGTTCTTTTAGGCATTAAAAAAGACACATTAAACAGTTTAACTGAAATAGCTAAAATTCAAAGCGTCGATTCTTCAAATAGAATAGAAGGTATTTTTACCAGTAAAAAAAGATTAAAAGAACTTATGAGTGAAAAAAGTAAGCCTCAAAATAGAAATGAAGAAGAAATTCTTGGGTACCGAGAGACTTTGAAAATTATACATGAAAGTTATGAATGTGTTGATGTTTCTTTGAATTATATTTTACAAATGCATCAGAAATTATATTCATATTCAGAAAAAGCCATTGGAGGTCAGTTTAAGAGTTCTGATAATTCTATTGTAGAAGTTGACTATGAGGGAAAAGAGCGCATTAGGTTTAAACCAGTTTCAGCATTTCAAACCCCCGATTACGTTAATAATTTATGTGACGAGTATAACAAAGCTGTTAAAAATGACTCGATTGATAGTTTAATACTAATTCCTATATTCATCTTGGATTTTTTATGCATTCATCCTTTCCTAGATGGTAATGGAAGAATAAGTAGACTATTGACGCTTCTGCTATTATATAAACATGATTACTTGATTGGAAAATATATAAGTACTGAAAAAATAATAGAAGAAACAAAAGAAAGCTATTATGAATCACTTGAGAGTTCTAGTTATGGCTGGCATGAAAATGAAAATGATTATGAACCTTTTATTAAGTATTTTCTTGGAATAATCTTAAAAGCTTATTCGGAGTTAAATAAAAGAGTAAATGATGTTGAAAAAGCAAGATTAACTAAAAAGGATAGAGTAACCAATATTATATGTTCAAAATTGGGAAAATTCACTAAAAAAGATATTTTGGATGAGTGTTATGATATCAGTAAAATAACAGTTGAGAGGACTCTAAATGATTTATTAAAAAAAGAGATAATAATTAAACATAGTCAGGGGATAAAAACTTTTTACACAGTTAACTATAATTCTCAAAAGCAATTAAATAAGGAGGTTTAATTATGGTTTTTTATTCATCGGGCAAACCTTCTTAATATTGTTTGTAATTAGATATTAACAAAGGTTTTTTTTGGATAACGATTCCCAAATCATTTTATACAATTTAATTTGACTAAATATTAAAAATATTATATGATTAATTTATAAAAAACAAAGAACTGGCGAGTAATAATTTTATCTTTTCAAAGAGAGTTCGTGATTGCTGAAAACGAATAAAAGATTAATTATGAAAAACACCAGGGAGTTGTGTTATTGAACTAGAGTAAATAACACCGGCTAATGACCGTTAATAATTAGAGAAATCAGTGATGATAAAAAGGGTGGTACCGCGATAACACGCCCCTTTATGATGACTGATTTTTTTTATAAGGAGGATTTATGGAAAAAGCAAAATTAAAAGACTTAGCGGGCAAATTAATGTTTGATATGAGTGATCAAGAATATGAAACATTAAGTAAAGAATTTGATTTTTTTCTAGCCCAAATGAAAAAAATCGAAAAACTAGATCATATTACTGAGGTAGAGCCAATGACCTTTCCTTTTGCAAATAAAAATGCTGAATTAAGAGAAGATGAAATTGGTGATTATTTAACGGTTGATGAAGTATTGAGTAATGCCAAAAGTCATTTAAAAGATCAAGTCAAAGTTCCAAAGGTGGTGGAATAATGATTAAAAAATTAAATAAAAAATTAAAAAATCAAGAAATAACGCCAAAAACCTTATTTAATGAAGCAGTTGAAAAAGCCAAGCAACAAGCTAAAACTAATAATTGCTTTGTAACAATCTTAGAAGAATTTAAACAACAAGAAAGTAATAGCTGGCTAAATGGTATTCCTTATTCATTAAAAGATAATATTTCAACGAAGGGTATTTTAACTACTTCTTCTTCTAATATTTTACATGATTATATCCCCCCATATGATGCAACTGTTTATCGGAAATTAAAAAAAGCCGGTGCCGTGTTGATGGGCAAGGTGGCGTTAGATGAACTAGCAATGGGTGGTACGGGAACAACCGCGCATACGGGCATTATTTCCAACCCTTATGATCAAACACGAATAGTTGGTGGCTCATCAGCCGGGGGTGTTGCTAGTGTAGCACTAGGCATAACTCCTTTTAGTATTGGTTCTGATACTGGTGACTCAATTCGTAAACCAGCCGCTTATACTGGCTTAGTTGGCTTTAAACCAACTTACGGTCGAATCTCAAGATATGGTCTATTCCCCTTTGCTTCTAGTTTGGACCATGTTGGCTGTATTACAACTTGTGTTGAAGATGCTGCTTTAGTAACTGATGTTATTAAAGGTGAATGTGAATATGATATGACATCCTTAGCCGATGATAACGAGTTATATGCTGAAAAAATAACCGAAAGTGTTAAAAACAAAAAATTATTTTATATTAAAGAAATTGTTACTGATTATGATTATGATTCAGAAACAAAAGAAGTTTTAAAGCAATTTCAAGATGTCTTAAAAAAATGTGAAGAATTAGGAATTACAGTTCATGAAGAATCAATTGAAATGGAATTATTGCAAGCTGTTTATCCAGCCTATTTAGCAATTTCTTGTGCTGAGGCAACCAGTAATAATGCTAACTTACTTGGCGTTGGTTTTGGTTTAAGAGAAGAGGGCGGGACAATTGAAGAAATGATGTTTAAGACCAGAACCGCCGGCTTTTCAGAATTAATCAAAAGACGCTTTGTTTTAGGTAGTTATATTTTACAAAAAGAAAATCAGGAAAAACTTTTCTTAAACGCTGGACGAGTCAGACGCTTGATTGTTGAAAAAATTAATCAATTATTTGAAAAATATGATGGCTTTATTTTACCTGCTACCGGTGGAGTTGCTCCGAAAATAGATGATATTTCTAATAAAATTGAAGAAAAGAAAATGATTTTAGAAAACAATTTAATTATTGGTAATTTTGGTGGTTACCCAAGTATTACCATCCCTTCTGGAAAAATTAACAATCTACCAATTGGTATTAATATAACAACCGCTGTTCAAAAAGACGCTTTAGCACTAAATATCGCCTATCAACTTGAACAAGCCTTAAAAGGTGGTGATAAAAATGTATAAAGTAACAATTGGTTTAGAAGTTCATTGTGAATTAAAAACAATTTCCAAAAACTTTTCAAGTGCTCCAAATGATTACACTGACCAACCAAACATCAATGTCTCAGCAATTGATTTAGGTCTGCCAGGGATAATGCCCAAAATAAATAAAAATGCTTGTCAAAAAGCACTTAAAATAGCAATTGCGCTAAATTGTCAATTACCGGATGAAATTGTCTTTGACCGAAAAAACTATTTTTATCCTGATCTACCCAAAGGTTATCAAATAACCCAAATAAAAAAACCAATGGGAATTAATGGCGAGTTAAAATTTTTGGTCAACGAACAAGAAAAAACAGTTAAAATTCATCAAATTCACTTAGAAGAAGATACGGCTAGTTTAGAACACTTTAGTAATTATTCTTTAATTGATTATAATCGTTCCGGGATTCCTTTAATTGAAATTGTCACCAAGCCCTGTATTTATTCAGCCGAAGAAGCAATCACCTTCCTAGAAGCTTTAAGAGATTTAATTTTATATTGTGAAGTTAGTGAAGCAAGAACCGATCGTGGTCAGATGCGTTGTGATGTTAATGTTTCGGTTTCCAAAGATGAAACTTTAGGAACAAAAGTAGAAATCAAAAACTTAAATTCTTTTACGAACGTTAAAGCAGCGATTGAATATGAAATAAAAAGACAAAGTGAATTATTAGATCAAGGTGAAAAAATCATTCAAGAAACTAGACGAATTGGCAGTGATTTAAAAACCTATGGGATGCGTGATAAAGTTGATGCTGTTGATTATAAATATTTTACTGAACCAAATTTACCACCTATTGCTCTAACAGAACAATTTATTGCAGAAATTAAAAAAGACATGCCAGTCTTGCAATACGAACGGATATTAAAATATACAAATGAATATCAACTATCAACTTATGATGCCGTTGTTTTAAGTAAACAAAAAGAAATTGCTGATTATTTTGAAGAAAGCATAAATTACTTTAAACAACCACAAGTACTAGCTAAATGGGTTTCAACTGTTGTATTAGGATCTTTAAATAAATTAGAAATTAGTTTAAATGAATACTTTATCACCCCGAAAATGCTTGCTTATGTTGCACAATTAGTCACTGAAAATAAATTATCTGAATTGCATGGTAAAAAAATTATTTATGAAGCAAATGCTAAAAAAATTGATCCGAAAGAAATAATTGAAAAAGAAAACATGCAACAAATAACCGATAAAGAACAATTAACCAAATATATTGAAGAAGCGATTGATGAAAATCCCAAACAAGTTGCGGAATACTTATCAGGTAAAGATTTTGTTGCTAACTATTTTGTCGGTCAAGTAATGCAAAAAACTAACCGACAAGCTGACCCTAAAAAAAGTTTAGAATTAATTAAACAAGCCCTAGAGAGGAGAAAAAAATGAATAAATATCGCAGCCATTATGGCGGAAAATTAAGTAAAAAAGAATTAGAAAAAACAGTAAAAATTGCTGGTTGGGTCGAAAACATTCGCGACCACGGTGGAGTTATTTTTTTAGATATCCGAGATTATTACGGCAATGTGCAAATTGTTAGTAATGATAATAGTATTTTTGATGGAATTACTAAAGAATCGAGTGTTAATGTAACCGGAATGGTGCGTTTGCGAGATAAAGATGATATTAATCCTAAAATCCCTACTGGCGAAATTGAAATATTAGTAAGTGAAATAGAAGTTTTAGCAAAAGCACCAAATATGCTTCCGTTTGAAGTTATAACTTCTAAAAAAAGCAATGAAGAAACCCGGCTAAAATATCGTTATTTAGATTTAAGAAATCAACAAGTTAAGAAAAATGTTGTTTTTCGTGGTCAAGTTATTAAATTTATCCGTGAATTAATGGAAAAAGAAGATTTTTTAGAAATTCAAACGCCAATTTTAACCGCTTCCAGTCCCGAAGGTGCCAGAGATTTTATTATTCCCGCTAGAAGACATCACGGTTTATTTTATTGCCTGCCGCAAGCACCACAACAATTTAAACAATTATTGATGGTTGCAGGATTTGATAAATATTTTCAAATTGCGCCATGTTTTCGTGATGAAGATGCGCGTAGTGATCGGATTTATGGTGAATTTTACCAATTAGATTTAGAAATGGCTTTTGCTGAAGAGGAAGATGTTTTAAAAGTTGGTGAAAAAGTTTTTTACGAAGTTTTTAAAAAATTTAGTGATAAAAAAGTTGATAAATTACCATTTCCAAGAATTTCTTATCAAGAAGCGATGCAAAAATATGGCACTGATAAACCTGATTTAAGAAATCCCCTAGAAATAATTGATTTAACAGAAGTTTTTTCAGAAACTGAGTTTAAGCCTTTTAGAAAAATTTCGGTTCAAGGAATTGCCGTTAGTAATATTGCTGATAAACCAAATTCTTGGTTTAATGAATTAGTTGCTTATGCTAATCATATTGGCATGCCAGGAATTGGTTATTTTAAAGTTAATGAAGATATGAGTTTTGCTGGTCCAATTGATAAGTTTTTAAATGAAACAGAAAAAAAAGATTTAATTAAAGTTGCTAATTTAAAAGCAAATGATGTTTTATTTTTTATTGCTGATCGAAAAGACGCCCTAAAATTAAGTGGGATGATTAGAATGGAATTAGGACGAAAATTAAATTTAATTGATGAAGATCGTTTTGCTTTTTGTATTGTTAATGATTTTCCAATGTTTGAATGGGATGAAGAAACTGAAAAATATGATTTTACGCATAATCCTTTTGGTATGCCCAAAAAAGGTTTAGACGGTTTAGATAATCCAGAAACAGTATTAGCTTATCAATATGATTTTGTTTGTAATGGTTTAGAATTGGCTAGTGGGGGAGTTAGAAATCACGATTTAGATATTATGCAAAAGGTTTTTGCAGTAGTTGGCTATAGCGAAGAAGAATTAAAAACAAGGTTTGGTGGTTTGTATGAAGCTTTTAAATATGGTCCGCCACCACATGCCGGAATGGCGCCCGGAATTGACCGAATTATTATGCTGTTATTAGATGAAAATAATATTCGTGAAACAATTGCTTTTCCAATGAATGCTAATGGTCAAGATTTAATGATGAAAGCGCCTTCTAAAGTGACTGAACAACAATTACGAGAAGCCCATATTAAAATAAGAGAACAAGGTTAAGTGATTTTTTAATTTAGCTAGTTATAATTCTTTTTGGAATAAATATAATTAGTTGACACTTTTTAACATAAAAAAGAAAGATTAATTGCTTCTTTCTTTTTTTTTATGTTAAAATTAAAGAGTAGGGAGGGGTCATATGAAAATACCAATTGGGGTATCAGTTCGTCACGCCCATTTAAAAAGAGAACATATGGAAGTTTTATTCGGTAAAAACTATCGTTTAGAACGTTTTCGTGAATTATATCAACCAGTTCAATATGCAACTGAATATACAATTAAATTAGTTGGACCAAAAGGTGAATTAAAAAATGTCCGTGTTTTAGGACCAGAAAACGATTATTCACAAATTGAAATATCGAAAACAGATGCCTATTATTTAGGCGTTAATCCACCAGTACGGGTCTCTGGTGATATAGCCGAAAGTGAATCAATTAAACTAGTTGGCCCAAAAGGCGAACTAAAACTAGAAGAGGGCTGTATTATTGCAACTAGACACATTCATATGCATACGATCGAGGCCGAAAACTATCAAATAAAACCAGACGACCTCTTAGATATTCAAGTTGGGACCATTAAACCAACAATTTTAAGAGGCGTATCCGTTAAAATAAAAGACACTTACCAATTAGAACTTCATATTGATACCGATGATGCAAATGCTGCTTTAGTAAAAAGTGGTGAATATGCTAAATTAGTCAACGTTAAAGAATGGGAGATAATTGAAATTGAATAAATTATTAATCTGTGATCAATGTGAAGTTATGAATGTCGAATCATTACAAAAAAAGCTAATCAATCTCCCCCTTAAAATTGAAATTGGGTGTCACAACTTATGTGCAATCGGCCAAAAAAAACAATTTGCCGTTTTAAACGGCCAAGTTCTAATGGCTGAAACCGAAGACGAATTAGTTGAAAAAATAAAAAATAGTTTGTAATTAAACTATTTTATTATGGATTTTTTCAAGGGTATGTTATAATGCGAAAAAGAGGTGTCAAATGGCAGAAATAAAGATTAATATTTTACTAGAAAGTTCATTTGAAAAAATAAATAAAACTTGTCAAGGGACTAAAGAAGACAACCAAATAACTTATCAAGACGGCCTTGATCAAGTATCTTTAAAAATAATTAATAACGATTTAATCTTGACAAAATCAAATAATGATTATAAAATCACAATAAATTTACAACAAAAAAAATCCCATGGTAGTTATCTTGATTTAAAAACTGGCCTGGAATTAAAATTAAACGTAAAACAAGAATTATTAGAAATTGGTGAAGACTATCTTACCTTTCAATATATAATCGAAGAAAATAAAATAAACTGTCATTTGAAATACGAGGTGCTTGAATGAAAGAAAAAATAATCAACGATGTTTATCTAGCATTAGAAAAACAAATACCCGAACATGAAATTGTTATTGAATATCCCAAAGAAAGAAAAATGGGTGATTTTGCAATTCCGTGTTTTACTTATGCTAAAACATTAAAAAAAAGTCCCCAAATAATTGCTGAACAAATAAAAGAAAAATTAAATTATCCCAAAATAGAAGTGGTGGGTGGCTATTTGAATATTTTTTTAGATCGCCAAGAACTTACAAAACAAGTATTGGAAGATATCTTTCAAAAAGATTATGGAAAACTTGATTTTGGTAATCAAGAAACAATTGTCATTGATTATTCTGCTCCAAACATTGCTAAACCATTTAGTGTTGGTCACTTAAGAAGTACCGTTATTGGTAATGCGTTGCGTAATATTTGCGTAAAATGCGGCTATCAAGTAGTTGGCATTAATCATTTAGGTGATTGGGGAACCCAATTTGGCAAATTAATCGTCGCCTATAAAAAATGGGGCGATCCTGAAAAAATAAAACAAGATCCGATTCAAGAATTAACCAAACTATATGTTTTATTTCATGAAACAGCTGAAAAAGATAAAACATTGGATGATGAAGCACGTTTATATTTTAAAAAATTAGAAGAAAACGATCCTGAATGTTTAGAATTATGGCGCTGGTTTCGTGAAGAATCATTAAAAGAATTTCAAAAAACTTATGATTTGTTAGGAATAAATAATTTTGAAAGTTATCATGGTGAAGCTTTTTACAATGATAAAATGCAACCAGTTATCGATGAATTAAAAGAAAAAGACTTATTAACAACAAGTGAAGAAGCAAAAGTGGTTATGTTAGAAGATCTGCCACCCGCCTTAATTCAAAAAAAAGATGGCGCAACCTTATATTTAACGAGAGATTTAGCAACTGCTTTTTATCGAAAAAAAACTTATGATTTTAAAGAAGCATTATATGTTGTTGGTAGTGAACAACAATTGCACTTTAAACAATTAAAAGCAGTTATTAAAAAAATGACTTATGATTTTGCTGATAATATGCACCATATTCCATTTGGGATGATATTACAAGATGGCAAAAAAATGTCGACCAGGATGGGCAAAACGGTTAAATTGCACGATGTCTTAGAACAAGCAATTTAACG
>PWIL01000024.1 GCA_003560455.1 Mollicutes bacterium | reverse complement strand
TATAACAAGCAGGAAGTAACGGTAATCGGACAGGACGGGGAGGGTGATCTGTATATTCAGCACGAGGACGGGCGGCAGGAACACGTACAAAAAGAGCTGTTAACCGATTTTGTATCACGGGAAGAGCTTGAAGTAAGTGAGGCGATTGTTGAAGGTGCTCAGGCGGAGATAGCACAGCAGCAGCAATCTATACAAGATCCGCGTACCGGTGATGTGATTACCCCGAACGACCCGGGATATCAGCAGGCCGTTGAAGCCCAACAGCAACTACAGCAGTCAACCCGTGAGTTGACAATCGGGCAGGGTGATAAACGCCGTGGTGTTACCATGCGCGAACAACCTACCGGGGATTTTATCGTCGATTCCATTGACGGTGTACCCGTTGGTGAAATGACAGGCACAGAGGTTAACAGCGCAGTAAATGAGATCGTAAAAGAATTAGAACCCCGTGGTGAATTTACCGTTGAAGCCTTCCAGGTTGATCCCAACGATCCGCTTGGTGCTATGGAAATCATTATCATACCCGGAGAGGGTACGCAGATCGGGGAGGGTGAAACAGCCGATCAACAGGCAGTAGATGATACGGTGCAACCGGAGATCGAAGCTTCTGAGCAAAATTTGGAAGCCGAAAGTCAGCCGGAAGTACAAGAAACCGCAGAAACAGGGATTACACCCGATGATGTATGTGATATTCTTGGAGCAGAGCTGGAAGTTGAGGGCGCACAAACCGAAACACAGACAGAGGTACAGGCCGATGAACAAACTCAACCGGTGGAAAGCGAGGTTGAAGGAGTACCTGAGACGGCTGAGACTACCGAGAGTGGTACTGCGATAGAGGGAGAGCAATCCGAATCATTCCGAATGGTACCGATTGAAAACATCCAAACCAGTGTTGACCGCTTCCAAAATAGAGACACGGAGTACAGTCAGGACACGGTTGACAGTATTGTTGATGATGTAAGTGCAGGAAGAACCAACCCTGATAACATACCGCCAATACTTGTATGGAGAGATCCGGCAGATAACAACCTGTATGTAGTGGGTGGCCACTCCCGATTAGAGGCGTTTAAGCGCTTAGGCCGTGAAAACATACAAACACAGGAACTCGTAGGGCTTACAGAAGCACAGGCCCGGCAGCGTGGCCGTGAAGATAATCAGCTTGGTACACAGGAATCACTGACCGAACAGGCAAAACTTGTTCGTGAATGGATGGCTGAGGATATGAGCAAGGCTGAGATGGACAGAAAAGCCAAGCAGTTATTTAAAAACAATTCCCGATTAGTACAAGCCTATGCCGCATTAAACCCATCCGGGAAAGCTCTTCAAACACTACAGTCACTCGAAGGAAATCAAACCGGCGACAGAACAAGAGTGCAGGATTTTGCCAAGTATGTAGGAGAAGCAAGGCTTCGGCACACACAACTTACTGATTCACACGAAACAGAGTTATTCAACTATCTGCTCGAAAATGATAATGCCCGGACGCAGAACCAACGCAACTTCCTTGGTTTTGTAGATGAGATTGTGTCTCGTAATAGCTTTATGGGTGAGTTTGACACCAGTAAGCCGCTTAATATCCGGGCAGTGCGGCCAAAATCAGAACTTGAACAGCAACAAGACCAAGCCCTCAAAGATGCAGAAAAAGCATTTCGTGATTCAAGCAAGGCGTTACAGGACAAAGTTAAGGAGATTGAAAAACGCCGTAAGGACGGTGAAGATATATCCATGCAGGCAGCACAACAGACATTGGAGCGCTTGCAGAATGAAATGCTTGCAGCACAGAGGGATGTAATTGAACAGCGTCAAAAGAGTGGTGAAACCAGAAGTGCAGCAAGATCGCAAACCGATATCTTTAGTGCACCACAAGAAGCTACAGCACAGCCACAACAAACCCGATCTGAAGAACTTGGACAGCAGGCAGAGCAGAAGAAAGAAGAACTTAAACAACTTTTCAACGAGTTTAACGATATAGCCGGCGGACAGTTGAACGTTGGCCTTGATCCGCAGCTCATTGTAAAAGCAAGTCAGATTATAGCGAAAGGAGCTGAGCTTGGATATGTGAGGTTCCAGCAGCTTGCACAGTTTGTTATTGATAACATTGGAGCCGACGCATGGAGAGCCATGTTCGATAACTTCAAAGCAGCCTACACCGCTAACGCGGCCATGCAAGGCAATCCAAATGGTGAGGATCTGAATGCTATAGCTCAGAGTAAAGCAGAGGATTACGTAAGTGATGCAACTCAACAAGAAATTACCGATATTACAGAAAGCCCGGAGGTTACCGATGAATCAACTACCGCAACAAGTCTGGAATCAGATAGCCCACGAACAACCACTTCAGAGCAAGTGGGCGATCAAGATGTTCAATCTGAGGGAGCCGGAGATCGATCAGGAGTTACAGAAGGAAGCCAAAGAACTCTCACAAAGGAATTACAGCAACAAGGTGATTCTGGCCTATCAGAACGTGCTTCCGTTGTTGCTGGAACAAAGGGCGATCAATCAATTTATACAGACGGAGAACAATCCGGAACTGGCACAGATGATGCCGGAGATTTATTCACCCGAAGAAGCGGTGAGACTGGCGACAGCGGAGTTCAGGCTGATGGACGACGATCAGAAAGCGTTGATGAAGCTGCTCAAACAGAAAGCGACACGGGAAAAAGCGGCGCTCAACTAACCTTTGAGCAAAAGATAGCCCAACAAAAAGAGGCTGAAAGCCTGCCTGTTAAAGTTGGTGATGCAGAAAATATACGCCAAACCCTTCCAATTCTATTCCCACAGCAACAAAATGATGTAATTAAAGCTGAAACACGCTTTCAACAGCCTTCTACCTACATCAACCCCACAACCGGTATGATGTTTACCAACGGCACCGGTACCGGCAAAACCTACACCGGGCTTGGTATTGCCAAGAGATTCCACAAGCAGGGTAAAAAGAACATCCTGATTGTTGTTCCTACCGATCACAAAGCAAAAGACTGGATTGACGACGGTTCTAACTTGATGTTAGATATCAGGCAGTTGGATGGTATTGAGGACGCGGGTAATACGGATGAAGTTGTTGTTACTACATACGCGAACTTCCGGCAGAACGAAGCCCTTGCAGATCGTGACTTTGATCTTGTGCTCTATGATGAGAGCCATAAAATCATGAGTAGTCAGGACGCAGACCGTACAGCGGCCTATCAGCAGCATAAGTATGTTACTAATGCACCAAGCCAGATCCACAAAAAGGCAGCCGATAAGATAGTGGGCAGGCCGGAAAGCCCGAAAATGGGCTATAATTTTAAGTATGAGCTTGAACAAAGCCCGCACGGATATGGCAACGCTTACTACAGAAGGCCAGTAGATTCAAAAGGGAAGTGGGAACACGTAGAGTTTGTAATATCTGATGGTGGTAAAGGTGAAGAGACGGTTGCGGCTATGTACCGATCTCAGTATGTAGAGCTTAAAAAAGAGAATCAAAAACGTATCGATCAGCTTGCCGAAGAGTTATATGATACAACAAAGGTAGTGTTTCTTTCTGCCACGCCATTCAGTTATGTTTTTAACCTTGACTACGCAGATGGGTATCTGTTCCAGATTGAAGAAGGAGCAGCTAATGACTTTACGGGGTATAATCAGCCCGGCCCACGCGAACAGTTCTTTATCGAGAACTTCGGGTACAACATGCGGTACAACCGCCTTGAAAAACCGGATGCTGAGGTTGATTCAAGCATTATGGAGCGGGAATTTCATGAACGCCTGCAAGAAACCGGGGCTCTATCTAAACGTATTCTTGAGCTTGATTTTGATTACAGCCGTGATTTTGTTCTTGTTGATGATGCCCTTGGATCAGAGATTGACAGGGGACTTGATGTAATCAGTGAGAGAAAGGACGGCAAAGAGCTATTCCCATACCTGAATAAGATTGTGGATAAGCGGTTTAATTGGGTGAGGAAAAATCAAACCCTGGAAGCGATTAAAGCGCAGCGATCAATACCACGATTGCAAGAACACCTTGATTCAGGCAGAAAAGTTGTGGTGTTTCACAGTTACCTCTCACACGACCCTAAACACCTGTTTGATTTTAGCGAGCTCAGGAGCAAGCTGGAAGAAGCCAAAGTTACCGGACGTATGGAGGAATCCAGCGGTATAGAGCTTGACAGTCAAATGATATCTGATGTAGGTCAACAGGCGTCAGGGATGGGAGACATGATTAGTCAGGTGCTCAATGAAATTGATCGATTTGAAAGCCAATACCCGGAGCTTGTCAGTCTTGAAAT
>PWIL01000094.1 GCA_003560455.1 Mollicutes bacterium | reverse complement strand
TAAAACAATTAAAATAATAATTGAAGGTTTAAATTCTGGTGGCGAGCTTTCGGTTTTACTTGAAAGTATTGCTGATAATATTGAAGAAACTGAAGTTCTTAGGAAAGAAGTAAATTCAACAATATTCGTTTATGCTCTTTTTATTTTCATTGCATCTTGTTTAATTGCGCCCATTCTTTACGCTGTTTCAATACAACTTGCTGGTGTTCTTTCAAGACTTAGTGAATCAATCGCAATGCAATTTATGGCAGAAGAAGCAACAACTCCTGTGAGATTAGCTTCGGTATCTTTATCTGAAAGTTTTTTGAAAAATTTTGCATATGTGAACATTATAATAACTACTGCTTTCGGTTCTCTTATTATTGCACTTATAAATAAAGGAAATGAAAAATACGGAATTAAATATATGCCTTTTTTAATAGGAATAGCTCTTATTTTGTTTTATATTGCTACAATAATATTACAATCGTTTTTTGGAGGAATTAGAGTTATATAAAAACTTTTATATATGTTAATACAGTTTTGAATTTTGGTGATGTTTAAATGAAAAAAGGACAAGCGGCTTTAGAATACTTACTTACTTACGGTTGGGCTATTTTAATTGTGATTATAGTCGGAGCTTCATTATATGCATTAGGTATTTTTACTCCAGGACAATGGACAGGACAAAGACAAACAGGATTTGCAGCATTTAATGTTATAGACTTCAAAGTTGACACTGAAGCCAATTTAATATTAATATTTGAAAATAGAATTGGAAAATCTGTAGAATTAACTGATGTTCAAGCAACATTCAGAGGAGAAGATTGCGAATTTAATCTCTCAGAGGTTTATGACGGTCCATATGATGATGAAAATATAACAGCATCGTCAATATCTCCAGGAAAAAGATATTGGACTGAATTAAATTGTGGTAACGAAACAATAGAAGACGGATCCTCGTATTCAATTAATGTTGATTTCCATTATTTAGACCCAGATTCAGGATTAACACATGTTGATGCAGGAACATTAATTGGTGCAGTCGAACCAGTCGAAGAATGATAAAACATACTTAGAAAAATTTTTTTTCTTTTTTTATTAATTTTATTGTGCCTATTGTAGAATAATCTATTTCTATCAAACCATGTTCCTCAAGTATTTTAGCCCAATCTTCTACTTGCTTTTCAGAAATGTTCAATTTTTTTGATATTTTTTTTGCAGTTATTTCACCATACAATTTAACCATTTCGTATAATTTATCTATATTAGTCTCTATAACATCTGTGGATATTTTTTCTTCGTCTAAAGTCTTTTTGTCTATATAGGACAGTATGTCGCTATTAAATACAATACCCACAATTTTTCCTGAGGAATCAACTACAGGAAGTTGGTCTAATTTTTTTGTAATCATTATTCTGGCTACTTTCTCAAGAGAATCTGTCTTTTTTAAAACATCATCTGTTTTTATCATAGCAGCAAAAACGTTTTGTTTTGAAAGTTTATCTAGTATCTTTTTATTGTTCTCTAGCGCGCCTTTCTCCATTCTTACAAAAGAAGAAAAGAAAGATAAAATTTCTTCCTCATTAAGAATTCCAATTGGTTTTTTATTTTCAGTTACAATTATACTTTTTAAGTTATATTTTTTCATTAACTCAAACGCAGAAGAAAGACTGCTTGTCTTTTTAACATGAACAGGATTTCGTACCATTATCTCTTTAACTATTGTTGTTTTTGATACATCTTCAGCTTTTTTGATTTTCTTTTTTATTTTATCTTTCAAATTATCCTTTTTTTTGATTTTTTTAGATATTCTTTTCAGAAAATTCAATTTTTCTTTATTTTTTTCTTTTTTTGTCTTTTTTTTGTGTTTTTTATGCTTTTTTTCTATTTTAGTGTTTTTTTTATGCTTTCTTTTACATTTTTTACAATAATATGAAGTTTTTTTATTCTTTTTGGAATCTTTACTTTTTAAAGAAGATTCTATTTCATTTAATTTGGATTCAAGTTTTTCCAGTTCTTTCTTTCTCAAACCCCTTCTTTTATGTTTTTTATGCTTTTTTCCTATTTTAGAATTTAATTTATGTTCATGTTTACATTTTTTACAATAATATGAACCCATATTTTTCTTTTTCATATTTTATTGAAAACATAGCTTATTAAAATACTTTTAGAAAGATTAATAACTTTTGATTGTTGTTTTAAATATATGAAAATTAAATTTTTAATTTTAGTTTTATTAACTTTTTTAGTAATAAATACTGGATTTTCTCAGCAACAACCCACTATACCTGTTGTGTATGAAACAAATGTTACTCCTGAAGAAATTGAATTAGGTGAATCTGTCTCTATTCAAGCAGATGTTGCAGGAAGTATTATGGAGCAAGTTAATATACCTATAGAAAACGTATGGGCTGAAATAAATGGAACTTTTAATTTAACTATGGATTATGTAGAAGGAAATGGAAATGAAGGCGATGTTATTTTTAGAGGTACTTTTAAAACAGAATATGAACCTGAAACTGCAGGCAACTATTCAGTTGTTGTTTACATAGAAAATAAACCAAGGAATCGACCAGGAAATATTGCAAATGGCACTACAGAATATTTTAATGTAATTTCTGAGTGTCCAGAACCTGAAATAATATATGCTAATATAACACCTAATCAAACTACTTTTGGAAATTCTGTTAAAATAGAAACTAATGTAACAGGAACACCCCCAATAAAAAATGTATGGGCTGAAATAAATGGACATTCTAGAAAACTGGAAATTTCAGAGGGAACTAATTTAAGTGGAACATATATTTTAAATTATTTTTCTTCTAAAGATGGAAATTTTTTGGTTACTATTTTCGCAGAGAATATGTGCGGAGCTTTAACAAATAAAAGTGCCGGGAATTTTATTATATTGCCTCCAGAAGAACCTCCTGGACCTGTCCCTTGTGGAAATATATCTAAAATAGGGCTTGCTCAAAGACCTGGTGTTTTAGACGAACAAAAGTTAGAATATCTATTAGATTTAAATTATTATTGTACAAAAAACATTCTCGGTTTGTGGGAATATGAAATGTTTATTGAAATTACAAATTTAGATGGAACTTATATAAAAGTTAATCAAAGAAATTTCTTTTATGGAAAAGCACCTGGAAGACCACAAGTAGCATATGGAATGGAAGGAGAATCTTTAACATCTCCGTATTATTCTGTTGTTTCAGATTCTGATAGAATTGATCAACCTTTACAAAGAAAAACTTCAGGAATGATGAGATTCAGTAGGATAGCTCTTTTAGAATCTGATTCTGGATACGAACTTGTTAGATTAACTTTTGGTGTTTGGAATTGAAAAAAGGAATAATATTCACTATTGATGCACTTTTAGCACTTTCTATATTGATAGCGGTTATAGTAGCTTTATATTCTCATTTTGGTACGGTTGGAGAATTTGAAGTAGTTGCAACTAGTATATATGCTGGAGTTGATTCTGAGATTTTTTCATGGGAAGAATCTGAATTGTTTTCAACAGTTATTTTATTACATCAAAAAAACAATACTTCTGAATCTTTAAATTTATTAGAAGACTTATCTGATAGTTCTATTTATAAAATAAACATTTATCTTTTTTTGTTTGAATATGATGAAGTTAAAAATCCAAATATTGAAATGATTTCTAAAGAAAGAAATATACTAAAATCAGAAAATTACGATTTCGATGAGAATTTTTTAATAAGAAGATTTGCAACATATACAATTACAGAAAATATTTTTTCAAATGGAACATTTTCAGCACCTTCTGCTCTTGCAGGAGAAACTATAGAGGTATATGATTTGCCAGAAGATAATTCATATTTAGAAGTTTATAATTCCGAACATAAAGAAATGAATTGGAACATTCAACAAACTTCAGATACAACATATAATATCACCATACCTGAAGATTCAATAATTGGAACCTATTATGTTAAAGCAGAAGACAATACTATAGATACATTTAATGTCTTTAGATTTGGGATGATTGTTGCAGAGGTCGGTATTTAATGAAAAAAGGAGTACTTACAACAATACTCACTATTCAATTGATTTTGTTAGTATTACTTACGTTTAGTCAATTGCAAGCTGAAAGAGAATATTTTGAGTTTGAACATCAACATCAAATAATTTCATCTTATAGGATATCTAGTAATTTTTTTGATATAAAATCAGACATAAATTATATGCAAGAAAAAGAAGTTACAAATGATACAATGGATAATTACATCAATTTAATAGATTCAACATACACAAAATTATTTTTTTCAGAGATATATCTAAATGAGAGTTATATTAATATATATGATGAGAATATGGGAATAAATAAAGAAGGTTACATATGAAAAATAATAGAACAAATAAAAAATCTCAAAGTGCTATAGAATTTATGACTATTGTAGCTTTAGGAATAATTCTTATAGGTGTGGCTTCATTTTTTGGAGCTGATTATATAACATCTTATTTAAGCGATTCAAATATAGTCAATGCTAGACAAACTATCAATTCTATAACTTCTTCTTCGAATATTGTTTATGCTCAATCAATCGGAGCTCAAAAAAGATTTACAGTAAGAATACCAAGAGGTATAAAAAGAGAAGGAACTTATATTTCATCTAATAGAATAAACATAAGATTTGAAAATGGAGGTACTAAAGATATATTTAGAGAAACAAAACCAGAAATTTTTGGATCTTTACCTACTATTCCAGGGAATATTAAATTAACTGTTGAAATGCTACAAGAAGGAGAACATAATCCTAGAGGTGCATATATCTACATAGAAGACTTTGATGTTTCTATGATTTTTGTTGGAACGTATACCAACGAATCTTTCAAAACAGAAGACTTTAGTAGAAATTTTAAAGTCGAAGACGATGTTTTTTATAAAATAATACTTCAAAATGATGAAAAAGAACTTGTTAATTCTGATTTAGATATAAAAATATATAATTTAGATGGAAATCAAGAACAAACATTAACAAGCGAAACATCAAATGGTTTTTTCACTGGAGATTTTCAACCGACTCAATCAGGAATATGGCTCATTTCTGTAATGATTCCTGAAACTAGAAATATAGGAACTGCATTAATTTGGGTTAATTAACCGCCACCTCCGCCATCCCAATCTCCAGGAGAATTGATAAGAGAATCTACTGCACGCTGCCCCCTTATTTGCATATCTCGCATTTCTAATTCTCTTTCATGTATATCCACGAAATCTAAAATTACAAAACTTACTGCAGAGATTATTATAAGAACAACGACTATCGCGAAAAATAAATCCATTGAAAATATCTGAGCTTTCATGATATATATATAATTCTTTCCGCATATAAATTTTTATATTCTATATCAGAAGCAATTATGTTTATTTTTCCTTCTTCTTCCGCAGTCCAATTATATCTGAAACCTTTATCAGATTCAATTTCTCCAAATGATATGTTTTTTAAATCAAGTGTTTCGTTTTTTAGAACTTCATTATCTTCATTTAGAATCAAGAGGTTTACATTCGTTAGATAAACCCCTCCATATATTTCAACATTTTCTCCAACTTCATATTCTAATTTATCACTTGAAACTGTACTTAAAATTATATTTTCGTCTACGTTATTAACTGAAAAATCACAAGGTTTAAAGAAAATTATACTAACTTCTTGGGTGTTCATGGAGCAAGAAAATTGAGAATCTCCCCAATCTATTGTTAAAAGTGAACTATTAAGAGGATTAATAAAAGCAAAATATTCATCTCCATTTATGGTATATGGAATTGAAGAGTTTATTGTAAAACCACTTCCACCAATAAGAGCCGAATTCACATCATTAGTTATTCTATAACAAATTTGTTTTCCTCTTTCAGCAGGTATTATTCCTGTTTGTATATAATTGCTAAATACAGAAATTGTTACGACGTATATTAGCAAGAGGATGACTACACCAGTCAAAAATTCAATACTCATTTGAGATTTCATTTTAATAAAAAAGAAATTTATTATTTATATATCATTGTTTTGATTTTTTTGGTTTTTTTACATAATTTACATATTTAATTAATTCAAGGACCGAAATAAAAATAAGCACTACAATAGAGAAAATAAATATAGATGTAGAGATTGGAGATATAAAAAATGCAACTAATATCACAACTAAAAGTGTAAAACATATTCTGAATAAATCATCAAAGCCAAATTTTTCGATATCCATAAAAAATGCATACATAATACATTAAAATATATTTCGAATACCAAAACATTTATATATGTTGGTGTTCGGTACCTACATAGAACGTTGGTGTTGGACACCTACGAGGATTGAAGAATGAAAGACATTATAGAAGAGTTAGAAAAGCAGCATAAAAAAGAAGTACTTTTGATAGAGAAGCAAATGCGTATGTTTGAAGCGCTAACAAAAAAAAGAATAGAATTGGTTAGAGCGGTAATGAAAGAGAATCCAAAATCTATAAGAGAACTTGCAAACATTGTGGAAAGAGATGTTAAAAATGTTTTTAACGATTTGAAAATTTTAAAAAAAATGAAACTAATAAAATTCGTTAAAAAAGGAAGATGTTCAAGACCAAGAATAAGAAAGAAAATTATTGTATTTTCATTTAAAAAAAGGTGATGTAAAATGGCTAAAAATGATGAAAAAAATAAAATTACTTTAAAGGTTGCCGAAGCCCATCAAGATGATGTTGGCAAGGGCATAGTTAGACTAGACACTTCAATTATGAAAGAACTGGGGATTTCTCCAGGTGATGTCGTAGAAATAATTGGAGAAAAAAATTCTGTTGCAATTGCAGACAGAGCTTATCCCGCAGACATAGGATTAAAAATAATAAGAATGGACGGATTAAGCAGATGGAATTCTAAAGCAGGAGTAGGAGAACAAGTTGAGATTCAAAAAGCAGATGCTAAAAAAGCAAATAAAATAACAATTGCTCCCGCTCAAAAAGGAATGGTTGTAAGAATAAATCCTGAAACTGCAAAACAAGCATTAATTGGAAGAGCGCTTTCTAAAGGTGATATAATAACTTTAGGGGGAACCAGAAGAAGAAGAAAAACTTTTTCAGGAAGTCCTTTTGAGGAAATATTCAAAATGATGGACGAAAGTTCGAGCATGGGATTCGGACTTGGAGACATAAAGTTTGCTGTAGTAAACACAAATCCAAAAGGTGCAGTTGTAATTACAAGTGAAACAGTTGTAAACGTTTCATCCAAACCGGTTGAAATAACCGAACAAAAAGTTCCAACGGTTTCTTATGAAGATATAGGTGGACTTTCAGAAGCAGTGGAAAAAATCAGAGAAATGGTTGAAGTTCCACTTAAACATCCCGAGTTGTTTGAGAGATTAGGAGTCGAACCTCCAAAAGGAGTTTTACTTCATGGACCTCCAGGAACAGGTAAAACACTTTTAGCAAGAGCTGTAGCTAATGAAGCAGATGCACACTTTATATCTATTGACGGGCCTGAAGTTGTGAGTAAATGGGTGGGTGAATCTGAAAAGAAACTACGTTCTTTATTCGAAGAAGCAGAAAAAAATGCACCTGCAATAATATTTATAGACGAAATAGATGCAATCGCTCCCAAAAGAGAAGATGCATCAGGAGAAGTTGAAAGAAGATTAGTCGCACAACTTCTTGCTACGATGGATGGACTAAAAACCAGAGGAAAGGTTGTAGTTATTGGAGCAACAAACCGTCCGAATAGTGTAGACCAAGCATTGAGACGTCCAGGAAGATTCGATAGAGAATTAGAAATAGGAATTCCAGACAGAAAAGGCAGACATGAAATATTAAAAATCCACACAAGAAACATGCCTTTGACAAAAGATATTGATTTGAAAAGATTGGCAGACAGAACACATGGTTATGCAGGAGCAGATGTTGAAGCGCTTTGTAAAGAAGCTGCTATGAATTCTTTGAGAAGAGTGCTTCCGGAAGTAAAAATGAAAGAAGGAGAAAGAATTCCAAAAACCGTTTTGGAAAAAATAATCATTACACCAGAAGATTTCAAAGAAGGACTCAAACTTGTACGTCCATCTGCAATGAGAGAAGTTCTCATTGAAACTCCTCGAGTGAAATGGGACGACGTTGGTGGATTGAAAGATATAAAAGAACAGTTGAAAGAAGCTATAGAACTACCTATCCACAATCCTAAAGTTTTTTCAAGGATGGGTATAAAACCTCCAAAAGGTGTTATGCTCATGGGACCTCCAGGATGTGGTAAAACGCTTCTTGCAAAAGCAGTAGCTAATGAAAGCGAAGCTAATTTCATCTCAGTCAAAGGACCTGAACTTTTCAGCAAGTGGGTTGGAGAATCAGAAAAAGCAATAAGAGAAGTTTTCAGAAGAGCAAGACAAGTAGCCCCATGTATAGTCTTTTTTGATGAAATAGATTCATTAACACCTAGAAGAGGGAGAGCTTCAGACAGCAATGCTGCAGAAAAGGTTGTAGCACAAATATTGACTGAAATGGATGGATTGGAAGATATGAATGATGTTGTAGTCATGGCTGCAACAAACCGTCCAGACATAGTTGATACTGCATTACTTAGACCTGGAAGATTCGACAGAATAATTTTAACACCACCTCCAGACAAAGAAGCGAGAGAAAAAATATTCGAAGTACACACAAAAAGAATGCCTCTTGAAAAAGACATAAACTTAAAAGAATTTGCAAAAAGAACAGAAGGATATTCTGGCGCAGATATAGAATCAATATGTAGAGAAGCCGGAATGCACGCTATAAGAGAAGACATCGATTCAAAAGAAGTCAGAAAAGAACATTTCGAAGAGGCATTTAAAAATGTGGGCGCGAGTATTAAAAAGGAAGATGTAGAAATTTACAAAAATTTCGAAGAGAGCTTTAAGCATTCTAGAGCTGATATTCCAAAAGACACTGCGTCTTACTTTGGATAATTTTTTTCTCTTTCTTTTTTTATTTTTTTTACAATAATTTATTAAACAAAAGAGTTCTAAGAATTTGTATGGCTCAAGAAGAAAAATTGTACAATACAATACTTTCCAAAGAATTGACGTGGGAAGGTTTGATTAGAGATATTGTTACAAACGAAGGTTTAAATCCTTGGGACATAAACATTTCAAAATTAACCAACAAATACATGAAATCAATTAAAAAAATGAAAGAACTCGACATAAGAATTTCTGGCAAATTTATACTGGCTGCAGCAATTCTTTTGAAAATGAAATCAGATTATCTTATATTGAAAGAAAAAGAAGAAGTAGAAGAAAAACAAGAAACTATTATTGAATATAGAAAAGATGATTATGAAATACAACCTAATATTCCACAACCTAAAGAAAGAAAAGTAACAATAAACGAATTAATTAACTCGCTTCAAAAAGCTCTAGTAGTAAAAAAAAGAAGAAAAGTCAAAAAAGAAGCACAAAAAGTTGATGTAAAATTAGACTTAAAGAAAGTAGATTTGGGGGAAAAAGTTTCAGAATTATACAAAAAAATTGTAAATTTTTTCCAGAGATTTAAAAAGAAAAGTTTGACGTTTTCAAAACTAACGCCTTCCGAAGAAAGAGAGGATATAATCTGGACTATAATACCTCTTATGCATTTGGCGAATCAAGGCAAAATAGAAGTAGACCAAAAAGAACAATTCGGTGAGATATATGTCAGAAAATAATCAAGATGAAGTAGAAGAAAATAAAACAAAAGAAGAAAATAATGAAGAAACACCTAGGGAAAAAAACAAGGCTAAAATAGAAGCATTGCTTTTTGCCACGAATGGTTTGACAATAAAAGAAATTTCTAAAAGAACAAAAATAGACAAAAAAAAGATAGATGAGCTTTTGGAAGAACTTGAAATGGAATATTTAAACGATTCAAAAGGAGTCCACATACTCAAAGAAGGAGATATATGGAAAATGTCCGTTAAACCAGAACATACTCCAGATTTGAAAGACATACTCCCTCCAGAAATGCCTAAAAGCATACAAAAAACCCTTGCAATCATAGCTTCAGAACGTCCCGTAAAACAATCGCTAATTGTAAAAATAAGAAGCAACAAAGCATATAATCACATAAAAAAGTTAGAAAAAATGGGATTTATAGCAACAGAAAAGCAAGGAAGAACAAAAATAATCGATTTAACCGAAAAATTTTTTAAATACTTTAGAGTTTCAGAATCAGAACTAAAAAAGAAGTTCAATTCAGAGAATACAGAAAATTTAAAAGCTTAGAAAACATTCATAATTGCATATAAAAGGAGGTAAGGTTATGTTAAAATTAAGAGAAGTTTCCAAAACATATGGCTTGAAAGTATATACTGACGAAGGAGAATATTTTGGAGATATAGAAGAAGTAGTAATCCAAAACAATAAAATTTTTGGATGGAGAATTAGATCTACAAGAAACAGCGTTCTTCAGAAAACAATCTCAGGCGCTAGAGGTGTAGTTGTACCACACCAATTAGTCAAAGCATCAGGAGATATTGTTATAATCTCGAAAGCAGCAGTTTCCGTAGAAACGCAAGATGCAGAAATAGAAGAAGCTGAATAATTATAAAGCTTTAAATATACTTTTCTTTTATTCTTTTTACTAACTATGGCAAAAAAAGATAAATTGAAATTTAAAACCACGGAAGATTTAGAAGTACCTGACAAAATCGTAGACCAGGTAATAGGTCAAGAAGATGCCATAGAAGTTATAAAAAAAGCAGCCAAACAAAGGCGGCACGTGCTATTAATTGGAAAACCCGGAACTGGGAAAAGTATGATAGGACAAGCACTTGCAGAGCTTTTACCTGAAGAGAAATTAAAAGACGTGCTTTGTCTGCCAAACAAAAAAGATGAAAACAATCCTAAAATAAAAACAGTACCAGCAGGAATGGGCAGAAAAATAATTGAAAAAACAAAATTAAAAGCACTGACTCAAATGTCTGGTAAAAACCAATGGATGTTTTTGATGATTATTTTTGCAATAATATTTTCCGCTTCCATAATTCTTGATTGGTTTGTAGGAAGACAACCAAGTGAAATAATGCAAGCAGCCACTAGAATTTCTGGAACTATGATTATAATAACTCTTTTCATAGGTGTCCTTGTTTTTTATTCGATTTACAAAATACAATCTCAAAGGAAAAAGGTTGTAGGACCCAAATTAATAGTTGATAATTCTAAAAAAGAATCACCCTTCATAGAAGCAACAGGACTTCACGAAGGAGCTCTTCTTGGAGATGTCCAGCATGACCCTTTCCAAACTGGAGGACTAGGAACTCCCGCACACGAAAGAGTTTCAGCTGGAGCTTTACATAAATCAAGCGGAGGAGTTTTATTTATAGATGAGATTGCAACTCTTAAACCGGAAATGCAGATTTCTATTCTTACCGCTATGCAAGAAAAGAGAATGGCAATAACTGGACGTTCAAAAAGAAGTGCCGGTGCTATGGTTAAAACTGAACCAGTGCCAACAGATTTTGTTCTTGTGGCAGCTGGAAATATTGAAACCATGAAAAATATGCATCCAGCTCTTAGAAGCAGAATAAGAGGAAATGGTTATGAAATTTACATGAAAGACAAATTAGAAGACACTCCAGAAAATGTAAAAAAAGTAGCACGTTTTGTCGCTCAAGAAATAAAAAAAGACAAAAAAATACCTCATTTTACTAAAAAAGCCACAAAAGAAATAATCAAAGAATCTAGAAGACGCGCGGGAAGAAAAGGATATCTTTCGCTTAAACTTAGAGATTTAGGCGGACTTATTAGAGTTTCAGGAGACATAGCTAGAGAAGAAGGAAGCGACTTAGTCAAAGCCAAACACGTAATCAAAGCCAAAAAATCCGCAGCAACATTAGAACAACAAATTGCGGAAAGATACACATTCGATAAAAAAGAATATCAAATAATTGGAACTAAAGGAACGCAAATAGGAAAAGTTAACGGACTTGCAGTAATTGGCGGCGGAGAAATAGGTTCAGGAATTGTTCTTCCAATTGAAGCTTCTGTAGTTCCTGCCCTTGAAAAAGAAAGAGGAAAAATTCTTGCTACAGGAAAACTCGGAAAAATAGCAAAAGAAGCTATAACTAATGTAAGTGCAATCGTTAAAAAATACTCAGGAAAATCTTTAGGAACGTTTGACATACACATACAATTCCTTCAAACATATGAAGGACTTGAAGGAGATTCGGCTTCGATTTCAGTTGCAACCGCAGTTGTTTCAGCATTAGAAGAACTTCCAATAAAACAAAATCTTGCAATGACGGGCTCACTTTCAATACGTGGAGAAGTGCTTCCTATTGGTGGGGTTAACGACAAAATAGAAGCCGCAAAAGAAGCAGGAATTAAAACGATAATAATTCCAAAAGCAAACGAAAAAGATATTTTGATAAAAACAAGAGGTTTGAACATAATACCTGCTGAAAATATTGCTGATGTTCTTGAACATGCATTGAAATGGCCAAGAGGCAAGAAAAAAATACTCAGAAAAATTAAAAAATCTATAAAATAGCAGAAATAGATTTAAAGATTAAATTTCTAAAGTTTTTATGAACTTCAAAAAACAATTAGAGCGGGTGGAAAACAGTGGAGCTGATTTTTCAGACATAAGAATTATTTCTTCTGAATCTGAGAAAATTTCTGTAAAAGATAATGATGTGGATTCTGTTCAGAAAGATACGAATTATCAGTATGGAATTAGAGTTTTTTACAGAGGTGGCTGGGGCTTTTCATACGGTAACAAAGAATGCGAAATAAAAAATTCATTCGACGCAGCATTGAAACTTGCTAAAGTTAATTATAAATTACTTAAAGAAAAATTAAAATTCAATAAAATAAAAACATACAAAGACAAAGTAAAAGCTAAAGGAGAATCTTTCACACAAACAAACATAGAAGAAAGAATAAATTTACTTTTGAACTTATGCAAAAATATAGAGCATAAAAATTTAGTAAACAAACAAGTTTTTACATTATTTTCTAAAAATGAAACTAAATATTTTAATAATTTTGGTTCTGATATTTATCAAGAATCTGAAAATTTTAACTTTTTTTTCAAGGGTGTTGGAAAAAAGAATTCAAAAACAAGGAAACTTTACAAAAGAAAAGGAATGGTTGCAGGTTACGAACATTTTAAAAAACTGAATTTTGATAAGCTAATCGAAGAAGAACTCAAGAGATTAAAAAATTTATTTATAGCAAGAAAAGCACCAGCTGGAAAATATCCTCTCGTGGTTAACAATGCTTTAAGCGAAGTTTTCTTTCATGAAGCAGTTGGGCATGCATGTGAAGCAGATGCAGTGCTGCAAAACAGTTCTGTTTTGAAAGGAAAAATTGGAAAACAAATCGCACCCAAATTCTTGAATCTTTCAGATGATCCAAATATTGAGAAATCGCATGGTTATTTTGTATATGATGACGAGGGTGTCAAAGCAAAAAAAACTGTTATGATTGAAAATGGTGTGTTTAAAAATTATTTACATTCACTTGAAACAGCTAATAAGATGGGTGCAGAACCTACAGGAAATGGAAGGGCTCAAAATGCTATGAACTTGCCGTATCCTAGAATGAGCAATACAGTTCTTGAAAATGGAGATTTGGAATTTGAAGAACTCTTCAAAGGAATTAAAAAAGGAATATATGCAAAAGGTTCCTCTGGCGGTGTTGTGGAACCAACTAATGGAAATTTTTTATTTGGTGCAAAAGAAGGATTCCTTATAGAAAATGGAAAAATAAAAGAACCTCTTTTAGACGTTTCGTTTGGAGGAAATATACTTGAAATTTTAAAAAATATTGAAAAAGTAGGAAATGATGCGAAAATGGGTTTTCCTGGATTTTGTGGAAAGAAAGGACAAACAGTTCCAGTGGGTGGAAAATCACCACACATAAAAATTTCAGAAGCAATGGTAGGTGGCGACAATGGATATAATTGAAAAAATAATAAATGAAGGAAATAAGTATGGAGATGTTGCTGTTATAAAGAAAAAATCCGATGTATTCTCCGCAGATTTTTCAAATAAAAAAATCCTTTCAACTGAAAATGGAAAAAACAATCAACTTTTGATAAGAGTTTCAAAAGAAAATAAATTTGGTTATTCTACAACTTCCGATTTTTCTAAATGGAAAAAATGCTTAAAAGATGCGGTGAAAATAATGAACGCTTCGTCTAAATTAAAAAACAATATTCACTTATCAAACCCTTCAGATTTCAAAAGTGCAAATATGATTTATTCTGGCAGGGTTGTTGAAATGCCTGTTGAAAAAATGCTAGAAAAAGGATATCAAATAATTGAAAATGTTGGAGAAAAATTTGAAATACCTAGCATGTCGATTTCTAAATCTTATGAAAAAAGAGAAATTGGAAATACAAACGGGCTTCTCGCCAAACAAAAAGAAACTAGTTTTTCAACAATGGTAGAAGTCAAATCTGGTGAAATAACAGGAAGAGATGTTAGAATATCTAGGGATTTGTTCAATCCGATTGAAGTTGGAAAAGAATCAAAAAAATTATGTTCGGATAGTTTGAATCCCAAGCCTGTAAAAATATTCAAAGGTTCGTTGATATTAGATTATTTCGCAATAGCAGGAATTATAGAAGCTGTTTTGGTTCCAGCAGTTAGTGCTGATGAAATTCAATCCAAGAGAAGCATTTTAGCAGATAAAATAGGTGAAAAAATTTTCTCTGACAAAATTACAATAATAGATGATGGGCTGCTGAAAAAAGGATTGATGAGTTACAAGTTCGATTATGAAGGAACACCTTCCCAAAAAACAGTTGTTATTGAAAATGGAATTTTTAAGAATCCTCTTTATGATATATATTCAGCAAAAAAAGACGATACGGAAAGCACTGGAAACTGCGGAGGTTTAGACCAAATTCCTTCTATAAAACCAACAAATTTTATTCTTTCTCCGGGAGATTATTCGAGAGATGAAATAATTTCTGAAACAAAAAAAGGCGTGCTTGCAAAATATGGTGTTGGATATCATTTAATAAATAAAGTTACTGGAGATTGTTCTATTGGTATAGAAAATTCTTTTTATGTTGAAAATGGAGAAGTGAAGTATCCTATAAAACAAGCAATGGTTAGTTTCAATCTATTCGATAAATTAAAAGAACTAAAAATAATCGGAAAAAACCTTAGACAGGAAACATGTGTTGTTGCTCCTACAGTAAGATTTGACAATGTTCAAATAATTGGATAAGTTTTCAACACTTTCCTTCTTTAAGCATTTCCTTAGCTATTTTTTCTGTTTCTTTAACAAGTTCGCTTGGACTAAGTTTTTTTGATGTTGTAGGTTTTATTTTAGATTCATCACTTCCTCTTTTAGGAACTTTAAAATCCTTTTTTTCTACCTTTCTACCAACTATGTTGCTTAAAGCATTGTTTGATTCTTTTTTAGAAATTTCCTTTTTTGGATTTTTAACATTATCAAATCCGCTAGATTTATTTGAAACACTGCTGTTTCTTTTTGGATTTTTCATGGGCAATTTTCCCTTGGATGAACCTCTTCCCAACACACCCAAATCGAAATTTTTTGGATTTTGTTTTTTTTGTTCGTCTGCCATACACATAAGCCAAACTTCAACACTTAAATATTTTAGGTAGCATTTCCAAAACTTTAAAAACACAATAGACTTTTTTATGTTATGTTTTAAAAGCATTAGAAATAGCGGGGTAGACTAGTCTGGAGTGGTCGCCGGGCTCATAACCCGGAGGTCGGTTGGTTCAAATCCACCCCCCGCTATACTTTTTAAGAAATATTATGGCGCAAGAAACATTAATCAAAATAGAAAATGTTTGGAAAAAATACGACATACAGATGTGTTAAGACACGAATAATTTTTTACTAAGAAATCTATATAAACTTTAGATACTTTTGAATTTCAGAAAAATTTTGGAGGTAATCTAAATGGCTAGAAAAGCAACAAAAAAGAAAAAAGCACCAAAGCGCAAAAAAGCAAGAGCAAAACCAAAAAGAAAAACAGCAAAGAAAAAAACAACCAAGCGTAAAACAGTAAAACGAAAAGCACCAAAACGCAAAACAACTAAAAGAAAAACAGCAAAGAAAAAAACAACCAAGCG
>PWIL01000031.1 GCA_003560455.1 Mollicutes bacterium | reverse complement strand
CCCGGGAGGGACAAGATGTACCTGATGAGCCTCACCTGCGTTCGGCTGAGTAATAATAATTCTTCCCATATAATTAACTAATCAATATTTCGTCATACATCACTAATCAACAACTACTATCAATTAAGAACAATTATCATCCTGCGGAAGAGTTTTGTTAGAAGAGGTTAAAAGATTTCAGATCATAGGAAAATATATGATTATGTTTAACTACTGTTGGAATAACGCAACTACTGTTGGAGTAATGCCACATCAAGGAGAAGGTTTATTTAAAATAATTTAAAATAATTCAGTGATTTGCTTGACTTTTGATTAAAAAATATGCTATAATGAGGTGAGTGGTGAATCGAGAGAGAGAGAGAGATAGAGAGAAGAGAGAGAAATAGAGTTAATAGAGAGTAGAGTTAGAGTTAATAGAGAGTAGATAGAGTAGAGTTAGAGAAGATAGAGTAGAGTAGAGAAGATTAGAGAATAGATAGAGTTAATAGAGAGTAGAGTTAGAGAAGATAGAGTTAATAGAGAGTAGAGTTAGAGTTAAGAGAGAGATAAATAGAACAGAGAGGTAGAGTGTAGAGAGAATACATACACTCTACTTTTCTTTATATATATAATTATAACATTAGTTGTATTACTGAATAATACTGCTATTGTTAGAGTAAAGCAACTACTGTTAGAGTAACGCAACTATTGTTAAAGAGAGGAGTATTATATGTATATTAGTATAATTATCTTATCAACCATCAATATTTTATTCTTAGGTATTTTAATATTCTATATAAGAAATATTCATCTATCCATATCAAATACACTTTACAATACATCGGTTTATGATGAGGATGAGTCTGAATTAGATGAAGATGATAAGAGAGAATATACTGAGGAAGAGATGGCTATTATGGCAAGACAAGAGGATTTTGATAGGAGAATGGTAAGGATGCAGAAAGAAGTAGAAGCATATAAAGCATCTCTCATCAACCCTAAAACTGGTAATATTGCAGAAGAGATAGATGGAGTAAAGAACCTCCCTCATGAGGAAGTACAGAGTTATTATGATTTGTATGAAGAATACGCAAAATAATAGGTGAATTGTACGTTGATTCGCCTATTTTTTTATACTTATTTTTAACATTATAATTGAACAGGTGGTGGTGATTTGGATAAGGTTGTTATGAAGTTTGTAGCTGATGTATTGTATATAAAAGGATGTATATGTTTTGATGAGTTCTGTGCTATAATGGAGGCAACTACTCCTGTTGATTTGGAAGATATTGTAGAGAAGATGTTGAAGGAAGATTTTAATCATTTAACAGGGCAGAAAAGAGATAAAAGTGAGGTGATTAATAGTGATTGGTGAAAAGGATGATTTGAAGGATATAGTACCTTATATTGATGAGGATGATGATGAACCTATTGGTCATGTAAGTAACAACAGCATGGAATATTATATGGAAAAACTAACTCCTTTACAGATGAGGTTTGTTAATTTGTATATGACAGGGCAATATACATTTGTTGAAATAGGTCACCTGCTTAATGTTAGTGATGTTACAATACGGAGTTGGTTTAGGAAGGAACATGTTAAGAAAGCAATAGAAGATATAACAAAGTTACAACAACAGGTTGTAGCAGTTAACATCAGTGCCCTTACTGTTAAAGCAATACAGAAGATGAATGATTTACTTGATTCGCCTATTGATGGGGTTAAGTATCAAGCAGCAAAGGATTTATTGGATAGGGGTGGACATAAGGCAAAACAGGAAATTAAAGTAGATAAAACGGTAACATATGAAGAAAAACTTAATCAAATCATAGATGATTATGTTGATGCGGAGATATTGGAAGAGTGTGATGAAGATGAGTAGAGTTGTATCTAAAAAAGAAGAAATATTTTTTAATAAAGTTCAAAATGATAGAGAGTGGTATATGGAGAAGTTTCTTAAAATAAGAGATAAGCGTTCTCAGCTTATTCCATTTAAACTAAACCACGCTCAAAAGATTGTTATGGAGAAGATAAAGAAGTGTGAAAAGGATGGTAAGTTAAAACGCTTTATTGTTCTTAAAGCGAGGCAGATGGGTCTTAGTACATTGTTTGAAGCACTTATATTTCATGATACATCCACCAATCCTTTAAAAAATGCAATGATTATTGCTCATGAAGATAAGGCTACTTCTAACTTGTTTAATATGAGTAAACTTTACTTTGATTCGTTGCCTGATGTAATACGACCTATGGTTAAATATAGTAATGAAAGGGCTTTAGTGTTTGAAAATCCAGTTAATAATATGGAGGAAAAGGATAAGAATCCGGGACTTAGGAGTAAGTTTACAGTAGGGACAGCAGGTGCAGGGGAAGTAGGTAGAAGTAATACATTTCATAACGTACACGCATCAGAAGTAGCTTTCTTTCCTGATGCGAAGACAACAATGTTAGGCTTATTACAGTCTGTTCCTGATGAGATGAATACATTGGTAGTGTTAGAATCAACCGCCAATGGTGTTGGAGATTGGTTTCATGAGATGTGGAAGAAAGCAGAACGTGGAGAGAATGAATTTATACCTATTTTTCTTCCTTGGTTTATTGATCCGGGTTATACAAAGCCATTCCGTACTTCTGCGGAGAAAGAGCAGTTTATTGAAGAGATTAATGCTACTTTTAGGGATGATAGGAATAGATCAGTTCACTCCTATGAGTATGAATTAATGCAGAAACATGATTTAACGTATGAACAGTTAAATTGGAGAAGATATACAATAGCCAACAAATGTCAGGGTGATGAGATACTCTTTATGCAGGAATACCCCTGTACTGCTGAAGAAGCATTCATATCAACAGGCAGACCTAAATTCTCCTTAAAAGCATTAAAGAAATATCAAACACATACGAAAGAACCTGTTCGTGGATATTTGAGGGAGAGAGATGGTGTTATTTTCTTTGATGAGGATACATCAGGATACATCTCTATATGGGAACAACCTCAAGCAGATAGAATGTATTCCATTGGGGCTGATGTTGCAGAAGGTTTAGTTCATGGAGATTACTCTTGTGGTATGGTTGGTGATGAAGAATCTTTTGATGTGGTGGCTATGTGGCATGGTCATATTGATGCGGATTTGTTTGGTGATGAGTTGATTAAACTTGCAAAATACTACAATAACGCATATATTGGGGTTGAGAATAATAATCATGGACTTACAACCCTCACCACCATTAAACGTAATGAGTATTGGAACTTATTCTTTACTAAAACTTATGATAAGTTTTCAGATGGAGTGACAAAGAAATTGGGTTGGTCAACCACATCAAGAACAAAACCATTTATGATTGATAAATTATCAGAGTTTATTAGAGAGATGCACTTGGGTATTTATTCTGATTTGGCTATATCAGAGTGTTTCACCTATGTTATTGAAGATAATGGTAAGACCAATGCACAACCCGGATGTAATGATGATACAGTAATGGCATTAGGCATTATGCTTCAACTAATGTTAGAAAGCAGAGGGGAGGATTATATACCTGAGATTCCTGTTGATGAGAGAAAAAATAACAGAGTAAGTACAGATATTATTGATCCTTTGTTTGAACGTAATGAAGAGAATGAGGTTGCATTATAGGAGGTGGAAAGTTGTCAAGAAAAAAGAAAAAAGTAGAAGAAAAAATGAGTGATCAGCAATTATCTTCTTTATGGTTTATGAAGTTTAAAGAAGCTATGGTACACAAAGCTCCATACACAAAGAAATGGACGGACTACTTATCTGCATATCGTGGAGAATACTTTAAAAACCAAAACATACCTGAATATAAATCAGATCAGGTTAGTAATTATATCTTCTCCATTATTGAAACAGTAAGACCTATTATGTTGGATAATGATCCTAAGTTTGAAGCATTGCCAAGACAACCTGAAGGGTTAGAGTTTACGAATGATTTGCAACAGGCATTTATGTATGAGTGGGATAGGGAGAGGATGAGTACAAAGATATTTAAAGAATTAGTGCATTCACTTGTGCTTGGGACAACTGTATTCTTTGTACCATGGGATAGTGAAGAGAGACAGGTTAAATCAATTCCTGTATCTCCATTTAATATATTCCCTGACCCTTTAGCCACTTCTATTGAGGATGCTGAATATATTATCTATGCATCTTATAAAAATGTTGTCAAGTTACGTAATTTATACCCTGAAAAAGCAGAACAACTAACAGGTGGTCAGGTGAAACATTCTGAGTTGGTGCATGATAATTCCATCAATTCAAAGGTTGATAATCAGGTGTTGCTGTTAGAGGTTTGGACAAAAGATTTTGAAGAAGAAGAAAGTGTTATCAACGATGAGT
>PWIL01000111.1 GCA_003560455.1 Mollicutes bacterium | reverse complement strand
TTAACAGCGGGTTTTGACCCTGAATTCACAGGTAGAGAAAACATCTACCTAAAAGCTCGTCTGATGGGAGTTAGACATAAAACAATTGAAAAACTAGAAAAAACAATTATTGATTTTGCGGAAATTGGTGATTATATTGATCAACCGGTTCGAACATATTCTAGCGGCATGAAAGCAAGATTGGGCTTTTCTGTTAATGCTAATATTAAACCCGAAATATTAGTAATTGATGAGGCATTGAGTGTTGGTGATAGTAAATTTCAAGAAAAATGTAAAGAAAAAATCAATGAAATAATGGCGAAAGATAATGTAACTATCTTGTTTGTTACTCATTCAACTGAATCAGCAAAATCATTTTGTAAACGCGGTTTGGTTTTGCAAAAAGGAAAATTAAAATTTGATGGACCAATAACAGAAGCAGTAGATTATTATAAAAAAATGTTAAAAAAATAACCACTCTTGCAACAAAAAAAGAAAATGTTATAATTGAATATAGGAGGTTTATATGAAATGTATCTTATTATGTGCCGGTTATGCGAAAAGATTATCACCTTTAACCGATAACTTTCCAAAACCATTATTAGAAATTGAAGAAGGGAAGCCAATCATGGACTATATCTTAGAAGAAGTTAACACCATCGAAGAAGTAGATGAAATAGCTGTGATTACAAACGAACGTTACTATGAACACTTTTTAAAATGGGCGAATGAAAAACTAGAAAACCCCATTCCAATTAAAATTGTCAATGATCAAACAACATCAAATGAAGATCGTCTAGGAGCAATTGGTGACATCCAATACACAATTGACGAATTAGACTTAAATGATGACTTATTAATAATAGCAGGTGACAGCTTATTTGAAATGAAACTACGTGACTATGTTGACTTTTATCACAAAGTAAAAGGTCCGGTAATTGCCTGTAAAACAAACAATGACTATGAAGCATTAAAAAGTTTTGCCGTAGTATCAGTCGCTAAAAACAAAAAAATAACTAACTTTGTCGAAAAACCAGAAGAACCACCAAGCAATTTAGCTGGCTATGCTATTTATTTATATCCAAAAGAAGTAATTCCAATGATTAAAGAATATTTAGAAGCGGGCAATAAGCCAGACGCACCAAGCTATTTATTTGAATATATTTATCAAAGAATGCCATCATACGGGTTTGTCTTTGAAGAAGACTTTTTTGATGTTGGAACCCACGAATCACTAGCACTAGTTCGTGAAAAATATCAAAAATAAACTAATAGGGGGGGCTTATGAAAAAAAACATTGCACCATGGACATTAGTTGCATTAAATGCCGGCGCACTTTTTTATTTATCATCCGAACCAGTCGAAAAATCAAGAGAAACCAGTGGTCAAGTTACCGACATTGTAATGCATAAAATAGAACAAATAGCACCAAACTATTATGATGAATTATCATACAGTGATATTCATCGAAAAGTCCGAAAAAGTGCACATTTTACACTATATTTAATGTTGGGGTATTTAGTATCAAATGCCTATCGCAAAAACAGCAATGATAACATCGCCCATGCTTTTTTAACCTGCGCCCTAATAGCTGTTTTAGATGAATCATATCAAAACTTTGTTCCGGGAAGAGGACCTGAAATAGATGATGTCTTTATTGACATGCTCGGTGCTTCAACCGGAATAACTTTAAATCGTTTTCTTGACAGTGAACCAAAAAAATTATTGAAAGGAGGCGCATCTTTATCAAAAAAACAATGATACTATTAATTGCTATTTTTTTAATTAGTGGTTGTTTAAATCAAAAAGTTAGTTTAAATGAAATTAATAGTGATTATCAATTAATCGAACATAATGATACGCCAGGTTTTGAATCAGCCACATTTTCAAGTAGTGTTTCTAAAAATACAGCCGAAGAATTTTTTAACGATTGGTGTAATTCACACGGATATAATGAATTAGAAATGCGGAATGATTCAAATGTTTTAGCAATTAGATGGTTAAAAAGTAATGGTTATTGTGCAATTAATATTAGAGAAAACAATAATCAATTAGAAATTAAAATTGTCGCAGTTAACACATCAAAATTAGGATTATAAATTAAATATTAAAAAAGGAGAAAAAAATGATAACTCGTGAATTTTTTGACAAACGAAACTATCCATCCAATGCTGGTACGGTCATGTTAGTAGTAATAATTATTTTTTTTGTTGTAGCTAGTCTTGTTTCTTATTTCTTCTTAGCCAAAGACATTGGTGAAGGATTAGGAGATTTAGAAAAACCTACTTTTTCAAATGCTGTCTCAAGTTTTTTAATTAATGCTCGCGGAGAACATAGTCGGCTTTATCTTCAAGAAGAAATAGCAGAATTAAAGATTGAATTTTCAAATGGAACGCAAAAAATAAGTAGTGGTTCTCCAATTCAGGGATCTTCTGAAAAATTTAAAGAAGGTATTATTTATATTGACGATGATTTGGGAGTTAAAATGTGGATCAGCGACGGAAAATATTGTGCCTATAAGGGCTTTGATGATCCATTACATACTACCGTTAATTTGGATGGTTTAACTTGTCTAGAAATATTTAATCAAAATCAAAAACCAATACCTTAAAAAATAGATTGAAAAACTAAAAAAAAATGATATAATTATCTTGAAATGGCACACTATTCTAGTCAAAAAACTATTACGAAGGTGGGGCTAAAAATCCATCAAAAGGCATCCAAACGAAGCTTTTACTATCTGCTTTCTACGCCCAGTAGGGGGTGGGTAGTAAAAGAAAGAATATCTGGGCGTTCGTAATGGCATACGGGCCCGTCCCATATATTCGCTGAGAAATCCGACTAAATCGATTTAATTATTGATTAATGCTTGCCTTGAGTGAATAAGGGGAATAACGGTTTGAATCAATTGTTTGTGGCCACAAATGATTGGCTATTGCTATTTGAAACCTTATTTGCAAAAAAGGATTAGTAATAGACATTTGGTTGAGGAAAACTCCTAGAGTGATCATAAAATAGGGTTGTAGTGTGTACTAAGTGGCAATCAAGTCATATAGTCGGTGACGCTATATTAGTTTTTTTAAAGGGGAACCACTTTTTGGTAACAAAAAGCAAAAACTAGGGAAAACCTACTTGACCTAAGACACAAAGTTAACTATTTTATGCGCCATTTCACATTTTTAAGGAGCAATATGAAAAAAAAAATAAACTCAGAATGGATTATTAAAGCCACCTTAATTGGTTTTTTAATTTCGCTAATTTTTACCCTCGGCTCGGAAATAGCATTAAAAAATGTTTCTTTACTTTGGGGAATAGGTGTCGCCCTATTTTTTATTACTTTAGGTGTTATCTTTGATATGTTAGGTACGGCAATTACCGCTGCTAAAATTCAACCATTTAATTCAATGGCGGCAGCAAAAATAAAAGGGGGCAAAACAGCCGTTTGTTTAATCAAAAACGCTTCTAAGGTTGCTTCTTTTTTAAATGACATTGTCGGTGATATTTGCGGAATTATCTCCGGTTCAATTGGGTTAGTATTAGCAATTAGTATTCATCAACAATATAATATTAATTTACTTTCAATTACCTTATTAACAACTTCAACCATTGCTGCTTTAACAATTGGGGGCAAGGCATTGGGCAAAGAATTAGCCTTAAGTAAAAATGTGCTGATAATAAGTTCCTTTGCCAAAACAGTCACCTTATTTAAAAAAGAAAACTAAATAACATGTAAACCCATGTTTTTTTTTAGCTATTTTTCACTCGAATATGTTATAATTACTATAGTAGGAGGTTAAAATGAAAGAAAAGGGGTTTACTTTAATTGAATTACTAGCAGTAATTGTAATATTAGCCATAATATTACTTATTATCATGCCATTAGTAATAAATGTTATAAACGATGCTAGAAAAGGTGCTTTTGAAGCAAGTGCGATGGGGCTTGCTAAAGTAGCGGAAAATGATTGTATGGCTAATCTAACCAGAAATCTTAGTGGCGAAACAGAAATAGTTTTTGAAAATGGCAATATTGCTAGCGGAGAATTAAATTTTCGGGGAGGTTCACCACAAGAAGGAGCTATCATGGTTAATGAAGAATGTCAAATATTTATGGCAATTCATGATGGAACATGGTGTGCAACTAAAGAATATGATGGTGAAGTTGTTATTTCCGATGATATTGATAGATGTTTATTATCAATTCCAATTGCCTGTGAATATCCGCCAGAAGAAGTATTTTTCATTGATGCTTCTGGAATTATTTCAATGAATTGGGCTAATTATGATTTGCTACCCATGAATTTATGTATACCAGAGACAGTTGAAGGAATAACCGTAACTGGTTTTGAAAATTGGATGTTTTCAAGTTTAGG
>PWIL01000058.1 GCA_003560455.1 Mollicutes bacterium | reverse complement strand
TTATTATGGTTCCAGCTGGTTTTGTTGATGACGTTAGTCGCGAATTGAAAACCTATTATCAAGATCAATATGTTTGTATTGGTTCCAAAGGAATCGAACAAGACTCCTGCCTTTTTGTTGATGATGTCTTTCGCAAATATATAGATACTAAAAAAATAGCGGTTATTTCTGGACCATCTTTTGCAATTGATATCGCTGCTTACGCCCCAATTGGTTTAACATTAGCCAGTAAAGATAAAAAAACAAACGAAATAATTAAAAAGTCCTTAGCAAACGAAACATTAAAAATTCGTACTTGTGATGATATAATTGGTGTCGAAATATGTGGCTCAATAAAAAACATTATGGCGATTGCATGTGGTATGGTTGATGGTATGGGATTGCCAGAATCAACACAAGCAATGTTAATTACTGAATCGATGCATGACATTAAAGAATTAATTGATGTTTTAGACGGCAATAAAAAAACAATTTTATCATACGCTGGAATTGGCGATTTAATCTTAACTTGCACCAGTCAAAAATCACGCAATTTTCGCTTTGGCCGATTAATTGGTGAAAAGAAATCCCGTGAAGAAATTCAAAAATACTTAAATGAAACAACAGTCGAGGGCTATTACACATTAAAGTCGATTTATAGTTTATTAAGACATCGGGAAGTAAAAATGCCGATAATTGATTTAATTTATGATATAATAATACATGAAGACAATCCCCAAAAACTAAAAAAATTCTTAATCGAAAAAAGGTGATAAAATGAAAGTAGTTATTATTGATGGTAACGAACGAAAACTAAACAACTTTCTTGATTGGTTATTACACATGGTTGGATATACCCTAGTTTTAGTCATTGCCTCAATTATTTTTAGTGTTATTGAGATTAATAATGAATACTATGGTTTATGGGCTTTTTTAGCAGCCGTTATTATTTATATTTTAAACAAAACAATTAAACCATTATTAATTTTTTTAACCCTGCCAATTACTATTTTGACCTTAGGTTTATTTTACCCATTTGTTAACGTTTTAATCTTATATATTACTGATTTTCTTTTAGGACAAAATTTTCAAATTGTTGATGGTAATGTATTTAATTTATTTTTAGTTGCAATTGTGATATCATTATTAAATATTTTAATGCGCGAATTAGTTATTCGTCCTATTTTAGAAAGAGGTGGTTTTGATGGATCCCGTTTTAATTGATTTAGTTTATGTGAAAATTTATTGGTACTCAGTCATTGTAATGACAGCTTTTTTAATCGGCGGTTTTTTAGTATTAAAAGAAGCAAGAAAATTTGATATTGATGATGAAACAATTGTTAATTATGTCTTTTTTCTTGTCCCGATTGCTTTAATCGGCGCCCGCTTTTATTATGTAGCATTTAATTGGTCGCTTTATCAAGGTGATTTTATTGAAATCTTAAAAGTATGGGAAGGCGGTTTAGCAATTCATGGTGGCATTATCTTTGGTTTTCTTTGGACTTGGTTTTTTGCAAAAACAAACAAAATAAAAACTTTAAGATTTATGGATATTATTGCACCCGCTTTAGTATTAGGACAAGGAATTGGCCGTTGGGGTAATTTTTTCAACCAAGAAGCTCATGGACCAGCTACTACATTAGAAAAATTACAATCATTATATCTTCCAGACTTTATTATTCAGGGAATGAAAATAAATGGCACATATTATCAACCAACCTTTCTCTATGAATTTATTTGGTGCTTTATTGGGTTCTTATTTTTATTATTAGTAAGAAGATTTTCACGATATTTAAAAGTTGGTCAACTAGCCGGGCTTGGTTTAATCTGGCTTGGAATTGGTCGTTTTTTCATCGAAGATTTACGACAAGACAGCTTAATATTTAATGATTTGCAAGTTGCTCAGATTTTTTCAGGAATCATAATTTTTATTGGTTTAATTTTATTTTTTAGAGGACGTAAAAAATCACGCTTTGAAGACTTATATCATGACAAAGAAGAGATAGTCGATCCTTTTGAATTAGCGAGAATTCGTGAACAAGACGCTTTATTAGAAGTTGGAAAGTCAGCTGAAAAAGAATTAGACATAAACGAGGAGATTTTTGATGAAAAAAAGTGATTGTGTTATTATTGGCGCAGGGATAGCGGGATTAACAGCCGCTATTTATTTGAAACGAGCTAATGTTGATTTTATGATTATTGAAAAAAGCGCTCCGGGAGGTGTTTTAAACCGAACGAGTAAAGTTGATAATTATCCAGGAGTTATAAACGCCGATGGTGTTGAACTAGCCATGAAAATTTATGAACAAGTTCAACAATTAGAAGTTAATTATCATTATGGTGATGTTAAAAAAATAACTTTGGAAAACAATCAACCAAAAATTATTACTGAAAAAGAAGAAATATTAGCCAAAACAATTATTATTGCCTCAGGCAGAATCCCCCGTGAATTAGGCCTGCCCAATGAAAAAAGTTTGATTGGTCGTGGCATTAGTTGGTGTGCAATTTGTGATGGTTATATGTATAAAGAAAAAACTGTCGGCGTTGTCGGTAGTGGCAATTCAGCCTTTGAAGAAGCACTTTACCTAGCCAATATTGCTAAAGAAGTTTATTTATTATATAATCCAAAAAAAGTTTTAGCCGAAGAGGGATTATTCGATAAAATAAAAAAAACCAAGAACATTAAATTAGTTCCAGGTTTGCAAATAAAAGAATTAATTAAAGACGAAAAACTAAAAGCAATTCGTTTAACCAATGACCAAATAATTGATTTAGAAGGACTTTTTCTATTTATTGGTTATGAACCATTATTAGCTTGTATTAAAGATTTAGATATCAAAAGAGATAATGGTTACTTAGTCGTTGATCAAAAAATGCAAACTAGCATTCCTAATATCTTTGCTTGTGGCGATGTTATTAAAAAAGATGTTTATCAATTAACAACGGCCGTTGGTGAAGCAGCAATCGCTGCAACATTTGTCAAAAAACAACTAGATTTGCAATAATTAATCTATTTCTGGTCGTTTCATACCATAAGTTTGATTAACATTTTGCACAAATAATACTCCATTGCCCGGTTTAGCAATTTCTAAATCGGTTTTTATTTGTTCAACAATTTTTTCGGTAATTTCATTTTCCGCTAAAATCATGACCACTTCTTTTTCCGGTTCAACCGCCATCGAAAACAACTTACTCGTTTCATGAGCACTAGCGCCCCGACCATTAATAATCGTTCCGCCTTTTGAACCCGCCCTATCAGCAGATTCAATAACCTCATTTCCTTTTCCTTTGTCAACAATGACATAAATACAATTATACATGCTTTTCTCAACACCTTTCTTACTTGGTTTTTCTTTATCATGTGAGCCATAAAAATAGTTAACTGGCATTGTAAAAGCAATGCCATTTTTAAGTTTTTTCATTTTAAATTTTTCTTCAATTAAAGAAAGACTTTTTTTAGCAATTTCGCTATCAGTAATCATAAAAACAACTTCTTTGCGAACATCAGTAATTCCTAAAAATTCTAAAAATGGTTGTTTAATCGTTCCCTGACCTAAAAAAATAGTTCCGCCAATAATACCATTTTCCTTGGCAACTTTTAACACTTGGCTTCCTAAACCAAAGTTAACAATAACAACTGCTAATTCAATATCAAAATTTTCTTCATTCATGAAATTCCTCCTTTAACTGATTTATAATTATAAATAATACCTAAAATTTGTAATGCAATAATCGGCGTTAAAGCAACTAATGAAATCATACCAAACCCCTCAACTAAAATATTGGCATCAGCACTAGCACTAGCAATGCCGTGCATAAAAGCTAAAATAAAAGTAGCGGTCATCGGACCAGAAGCAACTGCTCCTGAATCAAAGGCAATCCCGATAAATAATTTGGGACTGAAGAAAGTTAATAATAAAGCAATGCCATAACCAATAAATAAAATCGGCCACAATTCTAAATTAAATTGAATTCGCAACATTGCCAAAACAATTGCACCGCCAACGCCAATTGCTAAAAAAAACAAAACCAAAGGTCTTTTAATATAACCACTGGTGACATTTTCAATTTGCTTAGTTAAAACATAAACCGCTGGCTCGGCTAAAATGGTCGTCATTCCTAGGAAAAAACAAATAATAACTAAAATTGTTAAATCAATATCAGCTAAACTTTGACCAATCATATTACCTACTTCTAAAAAACCACCATTAACACCAATTAAAAATAAAGACATGCCTAAGAAAGTATAAAATAATCCTTTACAAGTTTTTAAAAATTCTTGTCTTTTAAATTTAAAAACAAAAAAGTTTAATACAAAAAAAATTAACACAATCGGTAAAAGAGCGAGAGAAACTTCTAGAAAAACAGGGCGAATGGTTTCTAAAAAAGAATAATAATGCTCGCCATTACTAACATCTTGTTTTAAATCAAAAGAACGATTAAAAATAGTTAAAATTAAGCCAAAAATAATCGCTCCAACTGATACTAAACCAACCAAACCAAAACTATCTTTACTAGCGGCAAAACTATCTTTTTGCAAACGAGCAATTCCGATGGCTATTGCTAAAACAAACGGAACCGTTAAAGCACCAGTAGTCGCCCCAGCCGTATCAAAAACAACTGCTAGTAATTCGGGGGGACTAAAAATTGCAAATAATAATGCGATTAAATAGAAGATTAAAAAAGAAACTTGTAAAGAAATATTTTTAACAATTCGTAAAAGACCATAGGCAAAGGTAATTGCAATCCCAATCGAAGCCATAATAATCAATGACCATTGAGCAATTTCACCAGCTGAAAAATTATCAACTTGTTTAGCAATAATATGCAAATCTGGTTCCGCAATTGAAATAAAAAAACCTAATCCTAAACCACCAATTAAAATTAACATTAAATTATTTTTTTTAGCCAAACGCGACCCCATAATATTTCCAATCGGTGTCACTCCAATATCAACACCAAGTAAAAAAATGGTTAAACCAAGAATAATTAAGACACTGCCAATTAAAAATTGCCAAATTAAATTATCAACTAATGGTGCAATCGTAAAATGTAAAATTAATACCAATAAAGCAATTGGCAAAATTGAAAAAATAATTTCACGAAATTTATGTAAAATAATATTCAATGCTAGAACCTCCCCAACTATTAATAAGATTATAGCATATAAATCTTTGGAAGAGCAATAAGGGTTATTTACAAATAAGTGTCAAACAAAAAATTATTGCCTTGACCGGCTTCATAACTTGTGATAAACTTAGTTTAGAAAGTAAAGGAGGGAAGAAAATGAATAAAAAGGGATTTACATTAATTGAGTTATTGGCGGTGATTGTTATCTTAGCGATTATTTTATTAATTGCAATGCCAATTGTCTTAAATGTAATTCAGGAAGCACGTCGTGGCGCTTTTCAATCAACTTCACAAGGGATGGTTAAAACTGCTGAAACAGAATTCTATCGTCGTTCATTAAGTGAAAGTCCAAGTGAACTTTATTATGTGTTTAATGATGGCACACAAACAACTCATGATGTGGAATTAGAGGAATCAGACGAACCAATATTAGAATATTCTGGACAAGCACCAGATAATGGCGTAATTCATGTTGCATCAAATGGCGATATTGTGATGTGGTTACATGATGACACACATTGTGCAACTAAAACTGTAGCACAAACTGAACCAGTTGTAAGCGATGATGACCTTGCAGCTTGCGCAGCTATAGTTTCACTACCATTAAGTGGATTTGAACCATAATTCTTAGAAATATTAGCGAAAGCTAATATTTTTTTATGCAAAACTTTTTAAAAATGAAAAATTCTAGTATAATAAAACAAGGTGATGAAATGGAAAAAAGAATTAAACAATTAGTTGAAATTATCAATCAAGCTAATCATGACTATTATATATTAGAAAACCCTGCTTTAAGCGACAAACAATATGATGATTATTTACACGAATTAATTGAACTTGAAAAAAAACATCCTAATTTAGTTCAACAAAATTCCCCAACTAAAAAAATCAACGTCACAACTACCACCCCCTTTTCAAAAATAAATCATCAAACGCCAATGTTATCACTAAGTAACGCCTTTAACCAAGAACAACTATTTGAATTTGATCAACGAATCAAAAAACAACTATCTAAATATGAATATGTTTGTGAATTAAAAATAGATGGTCTAGCTGTCTCAATTGAATATCAAAACGGCCAATTAAAAAAAGCTGCTACCCGTGGTGATGGCTATATTGGAGAAGACATTACCAATAATATAAAAACAATCCAATCGCTGCCAAAAAAACTAAATAAAAAAATAAACCTCATCGTTCGTGGTGAAGTTTTCATGAGCAAACAATCCTTTGAAAAATTAAATCAATATCGGCAAAAAAACAATCAACCCCTTTTTGCAAACCCAAGAAATGCTGCCTCGGGCAGTGTTCGGCAATTAAACGCGGATATTACCAAAGAAAGAAACCTTGATTGCTTTATTTATCATGCCGAAAACACCCCTTATGACTCACACTTCAAAAACCTAAACTACTTAAAAGAATTGGGTTTTAACTTAAATCCAAATTATGAAAAAGTAAAGAATATAGAAAAAGCAATCACTTATATTCAAAAATGGGAAACCAAAAGAAAAGAATTAAGCTATGAAACAGATGGCGTTGTGATAAAAATTGATAACTTAAACCAACAACAAGAACTAGGTGTCACTGCCAAAAGTCCCAAATGGGCGATTGCCTACAAGTATGAGCCCATTGAAGAAATAACCAAAATATTAGATATTATCTTTACCGTTGGAAGAACTGGTCAAATAACCCCGAATGCTGTTTTAGAACCAGTAAAAATAGATGGTTCGCTAGTTTCTAGAACAACCCTGCATAATGAAAAAAATGTCTTAGAAAAAGACTTGCGCATTGGCGATTATGTTTTTGTCAGAAAAGCCGGTGATGTCATTCCTGAAGTAGTTAAACCAATAATTGAAAAACGTGATGGAACAGAAAAAAAATTCAAAATGATAAAAAACTGTCCAATTTGTCAATCAAAAATTCACAAAGAAGAAACCGCTGCCGCCCATTACTGTTTAAACCAACAATGCGAAGCCCGCATTCAAGAAAGTTTAATTCACTTTGCTAGCCGTGGTGCTTTAAACATAGAAGGCCTTGGTGAAAAAATAATCGAAGTTTTTTATAACGAAGGCTGGTTAAAAAAAATAAATGACTTTTACACCTTAAAAGAAAAACGCGACCAAATAATCGGTTTAAATGGTTTTGGTGAAAAACGAGTTGATAACATTCTTCAAAACATTGAAAACAGCAAACAAAAAAACCTTGACCGCTTAATCTTTGCACTAGGCATTAAACATGTTGGCAGCAAAAACGCCCAAATACTCGCTAACGAATTTCAAACAATCGATAATTTAAAAAACGCTAATTTTGAAACCTTAGTAGCTATTCCGCATATTGGTGAAAAAATAGCAAAAAGCGTTGAAAACTATTTTCAAGATCCAAAAAACCAAAAATTAATAGAATTTTTAAAAAAAGAAGCAGTTAATTTAATTTATCAAAATAAAACTACAAACCAAAAATTTGCGAATCAAACCTTTGTGATTACCGGGACCTTTAGCAACTATAAAAGAGAAGAAATCCAAGAAAAAATAACAGCATCTGGTGGAAAAGTTACCAATAAAGTTACTAGCAAAACCGATGTTTTAATTTGTGGTGAAAATCCTGGTAGCAAACTAAAAGACGCCCAAAATCAAGCAATTCCTATTTGGGATGAAAAAAATCTCGAAAAAAATTTAAATTAAGGCCAAAATATAGTATAATGGCAACAGGAGTGATTTAATGACGACAACCTTTAGTAATTTAAATAAATTAATTAAAAAAGCCAGCAATGTTATTATTATGACTCATAAAAACAGCGATTTAGACGCCCTAGGTAGTACAATTTGCTTATCACGAATAATAACCGGCTTTAATAAAAAAAACGATATTGTTTTAGATAAAAAAAACAATAGTATTTCAATTCAAAAAGCACTCCAATTAATCAAAGAAGCAAACATTGATATTAACTTTATCACTAAAAGTGCAGCCATTAAAAAAATAAAAAAAGAAACCCTGTTAATTATTTTAGACACTAGTAAAAGAGAATTAGTTGAATATCCAGAATTATTAGATCAAATTCCAAATAAAGTAGTTATCGACCATCATGTATTGGGTAATCGCAACATTCAAGATACGATGCTTTCATATATTAATTCGCATCTATCATCAACCAATGAAATTATGGTTAATTATTTAAAATTTTTAAACAAAGAAGTTGAACCAATTATTGCGACAATTATGTTAGCTGGAATTGAAGTTGATACTAATTCCTTTAATGTTAAAACAAGTTCTGCAACTTTTCAAGCAGCAGCTCATTTACTTGATCTTGGCGCTTCCAATATCTTAAAAAAAGAAATTTTACAAGAAGAAAAAACACAATATTTAAAACGCGAAAATTTTCTTAAAAAAAGTTACATTATCCAAGAAATTTATGCAATCTGCTGTATTGACCAACTAATTCAAAAAGAAGACTTATCAGTAATTGCCGAACGGATGCTATTATTTGATAAAGTTGAAGCCGCTTTTGCAATTGGCAAACTGGAAAAAGATATTGTTGCTATAAGCGCTCGTTCATTGGGCAATATTGATGTCTATTATTTAATGAAAAAATTTGATGGTGGTGGACACTTAACTGATGCAGCCGCCCAAATAAAAGATGGTAATTTAAAAGAAATAGAAAAAACATTAATCGCCAAATTAGAGGTGTTAAAATGAAAGTGATTTTTATTAAAGATGTTCCTAAACAAGGAAAAAAAGGCGAAATCAAAGAAGTTGCGGATGGTTATGGTAAAAACTATTTAATTAAACACAACTTAGCTGTTTTAGCAACTAAAGAAGCATTAAATCGCTTAGAACAAGAAAAACAACAAAGCCAAGCTGAGGAAGAAAAAAACATTAAGCAAGCCAAACAAATAAAAGAAAAATTAAGCAAAGAAAAACTAATTTTTAAAGTAGCCGTTGGTGAAAAAGGACAAATGTTTGGTGCTATCAGTAGTAAACAAATTGCCGAACAATTAAAAGATAAGCAATACCAAATAGATAAAAAACAAATCAAACTAACCGAAACATTAAATCAATTAGGAACTTATCAAATTGAACTAGAATTACATAAAAAAGTAACCGCTTTTTTAACAATTGAATTAGTTCAGGAGGATTAAATGAAAGAAAATATTTTACCAAATAGTAAAGAAGCAGAACAAGCTGTTTTGGGATCGATGTTTTTAAGTAAATATGCTTTGCAAAAGTGTATTGAACTATTAAATGCTGATCATTTCTTTTTTGATGCTCACAAACAACTATATTTAACTCTAAGTGACTTAGCTGAAGCCGATAAAACTTTAGATATTACAATTGTTACTGCTGAATTAGAAAAAAGAAAAATCTTAAAAAATATTGGTGGCGTTGAATACCTAGTCGAATTAACTGAAAAAGTGCCTAGCGCCGTCAATGTTGATTCATATATTAATATTGTTTTAGAAAAGGCTACCCTGCGAAAACTAATTTCCGAAGCCAGTGAAATAGTTGATTTAGCATATTCAAAAGATGAAAGTTTAAACGAAGTTTTAGATTCAGCCGAACGAAAAATATTTAGTGTCGCCAAGACACGTAAAGGAACTGAATTTAAAACAATTCAAGAAGTTCTCTTTAAAACACAAAGTGATATTGAAAAACTCGCCCAAACAAAAGGGGAAATAACCGGTTTGGCAACAGGTTTTTATGATTTAGATAAAATAACATCCGGTTTGCATCCCAATGAATTAACCATTATTGCCTCAAGACCAGGAATGGGAAAAACCGCTTTTGTTTTAAATGTAGCTTGCAACATAGCTATGAACTCTGAAAAACCAGTTGTTGTCTTCAACATGGAAATGAGTGCCGAACAATTAGCAATGCGGATGTTATCTTCAATTGGTCAAATAGAGGGCTATAAATTAAGAAGCGGCAAATTAGAACATCATGATTGGAAAAAAATTAACGAAGCAATTAGTCGTTTATCAGACACCCATCTCTTTATTGATGATACACCAGGGATGACAATTGGTGATATTCGGGCTAAATGTCGTCGTTTAGCCAGTTCGCATGAAGGTTTAGAAGCAATTTTTATCGATTATTTACAATTAATTAGTGGCTCAGCAAAACATGCAGGTAATCGTCAGCAAGAAGTCGCCGAAATTTCAAGGTCATTAAAAACCTTAGCAATGGAATTAAATGTACCAATTATTGCTTTAGCACAATTATCAAGGCTAGTTGAAGGCCGGGAAGATAAACGACCACTATTAAGTGACTTGCGTGAATCTGGTACAATTGAACAAGATGCCGATGTAGTTGCCTTTTTATATCGGGATGATTATTATGATAAAAACAAAACGCCCGAAAATCATCCGAGCGAAAGTGAATACATTATCCGAAAACATCGTAACGGTCCAGTTGGAATGGTTAAATTTATTTTCAAACGTGATACAAGCACGTTTCGCAACTTTGCAAACGTGGCAGAAGAATAGGTGAAAAAGTGTCAAAAAATATTTTAATATTTATTGTTAGTATTTTAGTAATAGTACTAGGATTTCAAGATAGTAAAACAGTATATCCCGAAAGCGTGTATACTGTTTATCTTGCTGGTGAAAAAATCGGTATTATTGATGATAAAGAAAAATTTCAAACATATATTGATGAAAAAGCTGAAGAAATAAAAGAACAATATCAAGTTGATAGAGTATATCAACCAGCAACTTTAGAAATAGTTCGCAATTTAACTTATGCTCCAAATGTTGCATCATATGAAGAAATATACACCAAAATAGATGAACCTCTAACAATTGAGGGCTATCAAATAACGGTTCATCACGAAGAAGGAAACAAAAGAATTTTTGTTAATAACCTCGCTGTTTTTGAAGAAGCAATTAACAACATTATTACCAGTTTTGTTGGTAGTGAAAACTATGAATTATTTTTAAATGATGAGCAATTAACAATTACTGAAACAGGAACTAAAATAGAAAAAATTTATTTAGAAAATGACATTACTTATCGGCAAACATTAATTCCAGTAGTTGAAGAAATTTATATATCATCTGAAGAATTAGCTAAAAAATTACTTTTTGGGACGACCGCCCAACAAGAAGCATATACTGTTAAAGCTGGTGACACAATTGAATCAGTTGCCTTTGACCATGAAATTAGTCCCGAGGAATTATTAATATCTAATCCCGAATTTACTAGCAAAAATAATTTATTATATGAAGGACAAGAAATAACCATTGGTGTTACTGACCCCCAAGTTTCTGTTGTTGTCGAAGAATTTGTTGTTGCCGATATTACTAAAGAATATGAACGGGAAGTGCGTTATGATGCAACCAAAACAATTGGTTATACAAATAAAATTCAAACTGGCGTTCCTGGTGTTGAAAGATTAACGCGTAATGTAAAAACAGTTAATGGTGTGATTGTTTTCTCTGATTTATTAGAACGAGAAGTAATCCAGCCCCGTGTTAATGAAATAGTTGTCCGTGGTGAAAAAGCAGTTACTCATGTTGCCACAACTTATGGTTGGGTATGGCCAACTGCACCAGGGTGGATAATTACTTCCGGATATGAATATCGTATTAATCCAGTTACTAGACAACGTGAACTACATCAAGCATTAGATATTGCGATTGGTTATGGAGCACAACTTTATGCCGCTAATAACGGAACTGTTCATCATGCCGGTTATCATAGTAGTTATGGTAATTATGTAATTATAAAACATAATAATGAAGCCGATAATTATACGCTATATGCTCATATGGCGCGCTATACAGTTAATGTTGGTCAAAAGGTAGCAGCGGGTGATTTAATTGGTTATATGGGTAGTACCGGCCGTTCAACTGGGCCGCATCTTCACTTTGAATTGTGGGTTGGTGAACCTTATAATGGTGGCTATCGTTTAAATCCTTGGAGCGTTTTACGTTGAAAATTTATGTATTAGCTAGCGGCAGCAGCGGTAATTGCACTTATTTAGAACTAAATAAGCAACGCTTTTTAATTGATGCTGGTATCAGTTGCCGAAAAATTGAAAATAAATTAAAACAAAAACAAATTGACCCTAAAACAATTGACTATGTTTTAATTACCCATACGCACCTTGATCATATTCAGGGTCTAGAACAATTTGCCAAAAAATACCAGCCCAAAATTTTTCTTGGTAATTTAACAAATCAAAAAAACTTCTTTAAAAACACTGAACCATATCAATTAGAAATACAACTAAAAGACATCAAAATCAACATTATCAATACCTCACATGATAGTGAAGAATCATATGGCTTTATATTTGAATACAATGGTAAAAGTTTAGTTTATTTAACCGATACCGGTTATATTAATCAAAAAATAAAACAAAAAATCAAAAACAAAAGCATTTATATTTTAGAAAGCAATCATGATGTTGAAATGCTAATGGCCACCACTAGACCACATCATCTTAAAATGCGCATTTTAGGTGATAAAGGCCATTTGTCAAATGAAGATTGTATTAATTGCTTAGCAAATGTAATTGGTGATGGAACTGAAAAAATTATGCTTGTTCATTTAAGCGAAGAAGCAAATCATCCAAGCAAGGTATTACAAACAACAAAAAAATTAAAAAAGCAATTACCAATTTATATCATTGGTAAAGAAGGAAGTGAATTAATCGAACTATGATTAAAATTATTAGTGTTGGCAAAATCAAAGAAAACTATTTAGCCAAAATATGTGATGGTTATGTCAAAAAAATAAACAAATATCATCCAATTAAAGTAATTGAAGTACCTTTTAAAAATGATTTAAAAAAAGAAAAAGAAGCCATTTTAAAAAATATCAAAGAAAAGGAAACAGTCTTCTTATTAGCAATATCGGGCAAATCATTTAGTTCAGAACAATTTAGTGAATTATTAGACAATTGTTTTATAAAAAATAGCAATATTACTTTAATAATTGGCGGTTCAAATGGGGTTGATGACGAAATAAAAAAACTTGCTAAACAGCAAATTTCTTTTTCCAAGATGACTTTTCCGCATCAAATGTTTCGCTTAATCTTATTTGAGCAAATATATCGCGCTTTTAAAATCTTAAATAATGAACCATATCACAAATAAAAACAACTAGTAATTAGTTGTTTTTATTTTATACCATATTTCTTGTTAAATTTTTCAATTTGTCCGGTTTTTGAAGTTTTGCCTTGAACCCCAGTATAAAAGGGGTGGCATTTATCACAAACATCAATTTCTAATTCTTTTTTATTTGATTCAACCTCAAATTCATTTCCGCAACTACAAACTACTTTTGTTTTCATAAAAGTGCTTTTCTTTTTTTCTTTCATTTGATCACTCCTTCCGCCATGACTTTAATCGGTCATAGAAAGTTAACGCTTTTTAATTATAACAATAAATATTTCAAAATGCAATCATTTTTTATTCGGTAATTATTTTAATATCCGCCCCGGCTTTTTTTAATTTTTCCTCAATTCCGTCATACCCTCGTAAAATATGTTCGGCCTTATCAATATAAGTAGTATTTTCGGCTATTAAACCGGCTAAAATCATACTCGCTCCAGCTCTTAAATCAGTCGCAATAACAGTTCCACCATGATAATTGGCTGGACCAGTTATTTTAATTTGACGTTCAGAAATCATTGTCACCTTAGCACCAAGGGTTTTTAAATAGGGGATGTTTTGAAACCGATTTTCATAAATTGTTTCTTCTAATAAAGATTCGCCATTTGCAATTGATAATAAGACGGTAATTGGCTGTTGCAGGTCAGTTGGAAAACCCGGATAGCCCGCTGTTCGAATATTAGCGGCAACTAAATTATTAGTTTTGGTTACCTTAATTTTGGTTGAAAAAATTTCCATTGGGACATTCATTTCTTTTAATTTTAGAATAACATTTTCTAAATGCTCAGGAATAATATTATTGATAGTTAAATTATCACCAATTAAAGCCCCAGCAATTAAATAAGTTCCTGCTTCAATGCGGTCAGGAATTACTTCTGCAAAACCACTTCCTAAATTTCTTACACCAATGATTTTAATTTTATCGGTTCCAGCACCAATAATTTTTGCTCCCATGCTATTCAAAAAATTAGCAACATTAACTATTTCTGGTTCATGAGCTGCATTTTCAATGATTGTTTCACCAGTTGCTTTTGTAGCAACTAACATCGCATTAATGGTCGCGCCAACGCTCGGCATGTCAAGATAAATGTAATTGCCCTTTAATTCTTTGGCAAAAATTTTAAAGCGATTTTCTTCTTCAATGATAGTTGCACCTAAAGCACGAAATGATTTTAAAGTTTGGTCAATCGGCCTAGAGCCGATTGGGCATCCTCCTGGAAAAAACATTTCAACATGCTTATATTTCCCCAAAAGAGCCGACATAAAATAATAAGAAGCCCGTAATTTTTTAGAAATATTCTCAGGAATTTCTTTATTACTAATATTAGTAGAATTTATTTTAATTGTATCATCTTTAATAACAACAGTTGCGCCAAGATATTCTAAAATTTCATTTAACGCATTAATATCAGAGATGTTAGGAATATTACTAATGGTTACTTCACCATCTGATAATAGAGCAGCTGGAATTAAAGCGACAGCGCTATTTTTGGCGCCGCTAATATTTATTTCCCCAGACAAAGGTTTCCCACCCTTAATAATTATTTGTTTCACAAAGTTCCCCCTTAAAGTTAAGCTTTATTAATGCTACCCGTTAATAATAATTTTTCATGAATAACTTTTTTCATACTTCTTTCCCCAGCTTTAATAATTTTTCGTGGGTCATAGACATCATCATTGTTATTCAAAAAATCTCGAACCGCAGTCGACCACGCAATTTGTAAATCAGTGTTAACATTAATTTTGCAAATACCTAAACTAATTGCTTTTTTTATTTGTTCATCATAAATTCCCGAACCACCATGCAACACCAGTGGCATATTTAATAAATCGTTTATTTCTTTCATTCTTTCAAAATTTAAATTCGGTTCTCCTTGGTAAAGACCGTGAACACTACCTAATGCTGGAGCTAACATATCAATTTTAGTGTCCTCAACAATTCTTTTTGCATCATCAACAGTTGCATAATAAATATCGCTAATCACAGAATCTTCTTCACCGCCAATATGCCCGACTTCTGCTTCAACAGTGACTTTAGGATAAGCATAATCAACTACAGATTTAGTAATAGCAATGTTTTTAGCTATATCATATTGAGAAGCATCAATCATAACCGATGTAAAACCAGCATCAATAGCTTTTTGACATTCTTCAAAACTTCCACCATGATCAAGATGTAAGATAACGGGAATAGAAATCTTTAAATCATGTAATAAACCTTTTACTAATGAGACAACGGTTAAAAAGCCACCCATGTATTTTGCTGCACCGCTGCTAACACCAAGAATAACAGGGGCGTTATTTTTTTGACATTCTTCTAAAATATAACGCGTCCATTCTAAATTGTTAATGTTAAATTGGCAAATTGCAAATTTTTCTTGATGAGCTTTTGCTAACATTTTTTTTCCATTTACTAACAAAAAATTCACTTCCTTTTTCTTGTTAATTTTAGCATTTTGAAAAAGGTTAGTCAATTGCTTTAAATATTAGACAAATTAAAATAAAAGTGATTAAAATTTAAATTAGTATAGAATAGTGTAGGAGGATTTATGGGAAGGAAAACATATGGGGGGGATGCAAAAAATTTCTTTCAAGGATTATTTTTCGCAATTTTCAAATATTGGTTTAGTTGCTTTTTTGATGTGTACTTATTTTCCAGCAAAGGATCATTTAGCAGAAAGGATATTTGCAATATATAGTTTAGATATTAATTCAAGCATCGTCATTAAAGTAGGTGAGGAAGACAATGTTTGTAACTAAAAGAGTTAAATGAAGAGGCTAGAGAAATGCATGGTAATTTTTATTATTATGAAAGACATATCGAAGAAGTTGTATTTGATATAGTTGAAAAAACAATTGAAGCGGGTTATGGCCATAATTTACACAGCCATTTTTTTGAAAAAATCAATAGTAAAAAATATAAATTTTAATTGTTAAATAATAAATTCGTAAATTTTCAGAGTTAATGCCGTTTTTTGAAAGAAGTGTTTATATATCAGACTTATTTCCGGAAAAATAGGGTAAAACCGGAAATAAGTATTTAAATTTCATGATAATTATAAGTATTG
>PWIL01000001.1 GCA_003560455.1 Mollicutes bacterium | reverse complement strand
TTGAAAGGTTAGAAATTGATGACCAACCAAAAAAAGGGATCGATTTTGAAAGGTCAGAAATTGATGACCAACCAAAAAAAGAGGTTGATTTTGAAAGGTTAGAAATTGATGCTCAACCGAAAAAAAGTAAGATTAATAGAAAAAAGCGTATTAATAATAAAAAAGTTGTTTTAGTAATGGTGGTTTTTGTATTAATTATTGGTTTTGGATGGTTGTTGCTTTTCAATTCTAAGAATGACATTAATGTTGATTTTAAAACTGCTTTTAATAATCTGAATGGTGCTGATAATTATCAAATTTTGATTGATAAAATTAATTTTAGTGATCAGTTTATTGGCGAGGCTACTGCTTTTAATGTCACTTATGATTTTTCAAATAATTATATTTCTCATCATTTTGATGGCAAGGAAAATTTTTATATTAATTTAAACGAAGATAATGCCACTAACTATTTTCAAGACATTAATAATATTTGGAAAAAAGATACTCTTAGTGAGCAAAACCAAACTTATTTAAAAACTATTTTTTTAGATGGCAATCCGCTAAGTCAATTAAGTAATAAGCTTGAACATTTTGAAAAAAGAGATGGAAAATATGTTTGGGAGACTACTGATTTTGATTTTAAACTTTTCCATATTTTATTAGAAACAACTGACAAAGAAAATCATACTTTAGAATTCGCTTTTACACAAAATGGGCAGTATTTAAGTAAATTAACAGTCATTTATTATGAGAATGAAGAAGAAATTGAAGGTTACGAATTGTTATTTAGTGATATGAATGAACTTAGTTTAAAGACACCTGCAATTGATGATTGTAGTAGTTCTGGACAGTTTATTTTGACACCGGAAAAAAGAATGGAATTAATTTTGAAATTATTAGAATATGATGCTTTTGCGATACATGATTATGATGATTTAGATGATTTGGATACTACTTTAGGAGGCGGCGCCTATTTTGCAAGTTTTCTTCAAAAAGCTGGTGGTTCAGAAATGTTTACTGATGAAAAAAGAACTTTGATTGAAGAAAATTATAATTTAAATCCTAATTTTGGTTTTATCACCCTAGAAACAGTAAAAACTTACTATCAAGAAGCAACTAATCAAGAGTTACCACAAAATTCAATTGCAAACGATAGATTTAATCATATGCAATATCTTCCTGATCTAGAAATTTTTATTTCAAAAGAGCATATTTTTGCTTGTGGAGGTAATTTAACATCTATGACTTTTAGTTGTAAAATGGATGGATATTTTCATTATGTCGAAGCTGTATCAAGATTAGAAGATAATCAATTCTTAGTAGAAGTTTACGATTATAGTTTTGGTCGAATGGAAGATTTTGCTTATGAAAATGGTTTTGAAGATTTTTTAGAAGCTATTTGGTCTGAGGAAGCAAAAGAAATTTTTAAAAATTATATTTTATTAGGTATTAAAGATGATCGTTTAAATATTAAACCTGATAAAAAAACAGATTATATCCTAAGACTCATTAATGATGATTGGTACTTTGTTTCCCGAACAACCAAACCTTTAAATTAATTAAAACCCCTTTTACCAAGGGGTTTTCTTTTATTCAAATCACAACTGCAATACTTACTAATAATTTTTATTTAATATCTTCGTTATTATTCGCTTGATATTGGCAAAGTTCATTAAATTTTTTAATATGCTTTGTCGCACTGTTTTTAACCTTTTTATTAATAAATAATCTTATCAATATTTTTTTTAACAAAATTACAAATCTTTATTATTTTTCAACCAAGCAATTTCTTTTAGAATTTCTTCATGCGATAATTCAAAATTCTTTCCTTGAAAAATTGTAAAAAAAGTTTTGACAAAAATTTTTATATCTAACCAAAAACTAATGTTTTTTACATACCATAAATCATAATTTAATTTTTCAACGATAGAAAGACTGTTACGACCTTTTATTTGTGTATAACCAGTCATGCCGGGTAAAACATTAACCCGTTTTTTCATTTGTTCATCTAGATTTGCAAAATATTCTGGCAACCATGGTCTCGGTCCAATAAAACTCATTTCACCTTTAATCACATTAATAATTTGTGGTAATTCATCAATACTGTATTTACACATAATTTGGCCAAAACCGGTTATTTTATTTTCCGATTCCATACTACAAAACTTATACATTTTAAAAGGTTTACCATTTAAACCTGTTCGCTCTTGAATAAAAAGAACATCACCATTACTATCTATTCTTATAATTAAAGCAATTATTAAAAAAACCGGCAATAAAATTATTAACAAAATTATACCAAAAATTAAATCAATCCCCCTTTTTAAACCATATTTATTTTTCGAATACATTTTAACTCCTTTCAAAAATTGATTCTTTTTCTAGTGGCATTATAAGCCCAAAAAAGAAAACAATAACATTTTTTCAAAAAACTTAAATTTTCATAATCATACGCTTCCCAAATTTTCTTAATAGCTGCAATTTTATTTCTTGATAAAGATTGGCCATGTTGACGATAATAAACTAAAACTTCATTTTGACCATAAGCAACATCAAATTCTTTTAATAGTTGCCACCAACAAGCAGTATCTTGACTCTCAATATCAGGCATATTGATGTTCTTTTTTTTAATTTTTTCAGATCAATCAACACAGTTGAAGTCCAAATAATAGTATTTTTTAAAGCTTGTTGATAATTAATTGTTGCGGGAACTTGAGCGATTGCTCTTTTTTTTTGACCAGTTTCATTCATAAATTGATAAGCGCTAAAAATAAATGCCGCTTGGTTTTTTTTCATAAAAGCTATTTGTTTTTGCAATTTTTCTTTCTCCCAAAGGTCATCCGCATCAATAAAAGCTAAATAACGCCCTTTCGCTTTTTTTATACCATTGTTTCTAGCAATTGCTGGTCCAAAATTTTTTTTATTTCGAATTAATTTAATCTTTTTATTGCTTAAATATATTTCTTAATATAATTTAGCTCGAAGGGTTAGTTGTTTTTGGAGATTTTCGGCTGTTTTTTTGTCTAACCCCCGAATTGCCATTTTTCTTTCCGCTAATTTTTCATGAGTTTTAATCCAAATTTCAATACTATATTTATTTGTCATACCTTTAATACCTTCTTTTTTTAAAAAAACATGCGAAATTAATTTATAAGCAATTATTTTTTCCAGTTTAACCCATCCGCTTTTTTTTTGTGATATATAATTTTCTTTTAAACGATAATGATAACTTTTACTTGAAACTAGAAATGATAACATTTCACGGCCCAAGGAAAGATATAAGACAACCAAAAGTGGAATTGTAATAATAATAATCTCATTCCATTGCTGGGCGGTATTATTAAAGAGCGCTTCACCCGAAGTTACTAGCGTCATTGCCCCTAATATCAAAACTGTTATTAAACTTCTTATTCGTCCAGCATTTTTTTTAACAAACTTTCCAAGTTGAAAAATTAAATTAAGAAAAAAAGCTGGATGATATTCTTTTTGCTCGGGAACTTCAACTAAATCTTGTTCTTCAATTTGTTGAAAAACTGTGGTAATTTTCTGATCTGTCCAACCAGCTTTTTTTATTTGTTCAATAATGCTTTCTTTGGAAAATCCCTGTTTTTTATTTTCTAATATATAATTTATTAAACGATTTTTATCATCGGGCTGATAATGAACATGATTAATTTTTTCAGTCATTTGTTGAACAAATGCTTCAACTTCTTTTTTAGTAAAACCAGACATAGTCATTTTTTGAGACGGTGATTCAATATTTTTAAGCACCCCTTGCTGGCAAACTTTTAAATATTCTATTTCAACATCATAAAGCCCTAAAATACTTTTTGATTGACTTTGAGTAATTTCAAGTTCACGAATATCTTGATACGGAATTATATGATGTTGATGAGTGATTAAACCGCTTTCTTTTTGCAAGTATTTTTCATCTAGTAAAAAGGTATATTCATACTGTTCATCGAGGATTAACAAAGAATTTATAATTAAAATAATAACTAAAACAAAGGAAATTAACATATATTGATTTAAAAACAACCAAAATATAACTAATATTATTAAACAAATAAAAATAGTTAATAAAAATTGTCTTTTTCCAAAAGAATTAGCATGTTCGCTTAGTTTTTGTTTTTCATTAGTTTTAAAACTATTATAGGCCTCTAGATGATAGTTAATCTCTTCTTCTTTAAAGCCCGCCGCTATTAAATTTTTTTCTTTTCAGGTTCTTTTAAATCTTTTTTTTCTTGTTTTTCAATTGTTTCCCATAGTTTATTGTTCATATTAACCTCCGTTTTTTAATTAATGTTATTATGGACAAGTTTGGGTATGTTGAATAAATTGAAAGCTATCAGCAACTTTTCTTAAAACAAAGCAACCGCCATCATCTGCAAGCAACGATCTATTTT
>PWIL01000079.1 GCA_003560455.1 Mollicutes bacterium | reverse complement strand
TACAATACCTTGAAGCCAGAAACAATTATGAAAGTCTTCAATCGCGACTGAAAAGCCTGGAGTCGCAACTTGATATGGCTATTATGCGGGCTCCCTTCGATGGAGTTGTTGATGAGATCTTTGCCAAAGAAGGTGAACTGGCCATGCCCGGTAGTATGGTAATGCAGTTACTCAACTTAAAGGATCTTTACATAAATGCCGACGTTTCAGAATCTTTTCTGCCTTTAATTGATCCATCAGACAAAGTAATTCTCAGATTCTCAGCATATCCTGATTATGAAGAAGAAGTACCCGTGCATCGCATGGGGAATGTTATTAACCCCGAAAACCGTACTTTCAGATTACAACTGCGGATAAGCAATCCTGAAGAAAAGTTTAAACCCAATATGGTGGCAAGCATGAACATAAGATCGCATACCGCTGAAGATGCATTGGTTGTACCCTCTATCCTGATAAAACAGGATACCCAGGGGTATTATGTTTTTGTAGCTGGTAAAAATGACGATGGCGATTTGATTGCACAAAAGGTATATATTGAGAGAGGCCTTTCAGGTGAAGGCAGAACCATGATAAAATCGGGAATAAAGGAAGGCGATCTTCTTATTAACCAGGGACACAACAGGGTTAATGACGGTGTACTTGTGGAAATATCCGAAGAACGATCTCTGGCAAGAAATGATTGATTTCTTAATGCCTCCCATACAGAAATAAAAATTTAAACCGGTTTAAGGAAAGCTAAATATTGCAGATAAGAAAAAACTATCAATTGTAATCTGACCATGGAAACAATGAGCGAAAATACATCCCCCAAAAGTATTATCCGTGAGTTTAAACTCACTACCCTTGCACTGAAGAATAAGAACACCATTTTTCTGATAACTATCCTTTTTGCGTTATTTGGAGGCATAACTTACCGCTCTTTGCCCAAAGAGTTATTCCCCGATGTGGTGATCCCTACCGTTATGGTTCAGACCGTTTATCCGGGTAACCCTCCCGTTGATATAGAAAACCTGATCACACGGCCGCTGGAGAATGAAATCAATACTATAACGGGTATCAAAAAACTATCTTCTTCATCAACACAGGACAACTCAAGCATTTTTGTGGAATTCCAGACCGATATAGATATCAAGGTGGCATTGCAGGATGTAAAAGATGCAGTTGACAGGGTAAAGGGCGATCTTCCTGCCGACCTTCCGGCTGATCCTGTGGTACTCGATATCGATTTCTCAGAATTTCCCATCATCAATGTAAACCTTTCGGGAGATTTTTCATCTAATGAATTGAAACGCTTTGCCGACTACCTGGAAGAAGAAATTGAAGCCATTCCCGAAATATCCAAAGTAGATATTACCGGTATTGATGAGCGTGAAATCCAGATAAATGTTGATCCCATGCGCCTTGATGCGCTGGAATTAAGCTTTCAGGACATTGAAAACGCCATAATGCAGGAGAACATCTCCATGTCGGGCGGGTCATTGCTTTTTGAAGACAACACACGTTGGGCCGTAAGAACCGACGGAGAGTTCCGCGATGTAAGGGAACTGGAAGATATTATTGTAAAACAGGAAGGGGGTCATATAGTTTACCTGCGTGATATTGCTGAAATTGCAGATACTTATGCTTACCCAGCCAGTTTTGCCCGACTGGATGACCAGCCGGTGGTTTCATTGCAGGTTGTAAAGAAAGCCGGAGAAAATCTGCTTTCAGCAACCGATAAGATCTTTTATGTTCTTGACGATGCGCGAAAAACCGGCAATATTCCCGATGAACTAAGTATTACCATAACCAACGACCAGTCTGAGGAGATTCGTAACCAGCTCAGTAACCTCGAAAACAGTGTAATCCTGGCCGTAATCCTGGTAATCCTGGTATTATATTTTTTTCTTGGATTAAAAAATGCACTTTTTGTAGGAATTGCCATACCTATGTCAATGCTCATATCATTCATGATTTTTGGCATTGTAGGTATCCAGATCAATATGATCGTTTTGTTTTCCCTGATCCTTGCGCTAGGTCTTCTTGTTGACAATGCCATCGTTGCAGTTGACAATATTTACAGGTTTGTTGAACGAGGCTATCCGGTTTTTGAAGCAGCTAAGCGAGCCATAGGCGAAATAGCATGGCCCATTATTACTTCAACTGCCACTACCCTTTCAGCATTTTTACCCCTGGCTTTCTGGAGCGGAATTGTGGGAGAGTTTATGAAATATCTTCCCATCACACTTATCATTGTACTTTCTTCATCTCTTTTTGTGGCGCTGGTGATCATACCGGTATTTTCTGAAACATTTTTCCGCGATAAGGAAAACCAGGATTCTGCTAAAAAGAAGGTTATAAATCGCAGAAAACGAAATATCAACCGAGGTATATTAACAGGTAGCCTTGCCTTGATAGGATTACTCCTGCACTTTGCCGGTTTTACTCTCTGGGGCAATATTTTCATACTTATTGCCGTCCTTATTGCACTGGGATATTTTGTTTTCCGAAAATTAGCTGATTTTTTCCAGAGGAGGCTTTTGCCATTTAATGAGCGCCTTTATTCCCGTACCTTAAGGTTTGCTCTCAGGGGTAAAAGGCCTTACTTTTTTGTGGCAGGTACGATGCTATTTCTGATCATATCACTGATGTTTTTTGTCGTGAGAAGCCCCAATGTGCTGTTTTTTCCCGACAATGAACCCAAATACATAAATATCATTGCAGAGTTGCCAATTGGCACTGACATCAAAGAGACTGACCGTCAGATACGTATTATTGAAGAACATGTGGAGGAAATCATTCAACCCTATCGCCACATAGTGAAATCAGTATTAACAACTGTGGGGCGCGGGGCTGTCGGGGAAATGGAAATGGCCTCAGGCGATACACCTAACCGCGGTCGTATTACGGTAACCTTTATTGAGTATGAAAACCGTACCGGTTTAAACACCAACGAAATCATGGCGGAAATAAGCGATGAACTTATAAATGCTTATCCGGGTTTGGAGTTCAGTATTTCAAAGAACATGATGGGGCCACCTACCGGTGCACCCATCAACCTGGAAATTTCGGGACGCGATTTCGACAGACTAATTGCTATTACGGAAGAAGTTCAGCAAAAAATAGAAAGCTCAGGTATTGAAGGTATCGAAGGCCTTCGTATGGATCTTGATGTGGATAAGCCTGAGATTATAGTAAGAATAGACCGCGATATGGCCCGTAGGTTTGGTTTATCAACCTACTCCATTGCCAATACCATTCGTATTGCACTTTTTGGACTGGAAGTCTCTAATTTTAAAATCGGAGAAGAGGAGTTTCCCATTCAGTTGAGATTAAAGGAAGAATACCGTAACAACCTTGCAAGCCTGATGAATCAGCGCATTACCTTCCGCAGCCAGGCCTCAGGGCAACTTATGCAAGTTCCCATTTCGGCTGTTGCCAGTGTGGAATACAGTAAAACCTACGGCTCAGTAAACCGTATTGATCTAAAGCGTGTTATTACACTCAGTTCAAATGTTTTACCTGGTTTTAATGCAACCCGCATAAATGAAGAAATCAGAGAGTTGCTGCAGGACTACACCATGCCCGATGGCTATGATTATGCTTTTACCGGCGAACAGCAGGAACAGGATGAAGCAAGAGAATTTCTGGTCATTGCACTTTTGATAGCAGTTTCGCTGATTGGTATCATCCTGGTTTCGCAGTTCAATTCAATTTATAAGCCTTTCATTATTATAGGAAGTGTTATTTTCAGCACAGCAGGAGTATTTTTCGGACTGGCTTTATTCAATATGGATTTCATCATTATCATGACCGGGGTAGGAATTATAAGTCTTGCAGGAGTGGTAGTAAATAATGCTATCGTACTCATTGACTATACTGATTACCTTCATGACCAAAGAAAAGCTGAACTTGATATACCGGAAAATAAGTTTCTCAGTCCGGAAGAATCCCTTGATTGTATCCAGAGGGCAGGAGAAACCCGTTTCAGGCCGGTTATACTTACGGCAATAACAACAGTGCTCGGACTTATACCACTGGCCATAGGACTCAATATTAATTTTGTAACCATGATGACTGATCTGGACCCACAGATTTTTTTTGGTGGTGACAACGCTGCCTTCTGGGGACCCATGTCATGGACCGTTATTTTTGGATTAACGGTTGCAACCTTTCTTACCCTGGTTATTGTTCCTGCAATGTACCAGATCATTCTATCTACACAACGTAAAGTAAAAATCTGGTTGAAAGGAGAAGAAAAAGTTTTCCTGCAATAATATCAGGTCTTTTTCAGAAAACTGAATTGGCGGTCAAATCCTATTTTTTTGGGGTTTGGCCGCTTTTATGTTAAGAAAGCAACGGACGGCTCGCTTGTAACCGGCGCAATTACTGATATCAATGGTTTTTTCAGGCTTAAG
>PWIL01000009.1 GCA_003560455.1 Mollicutes bacterium | reverse complement strand
CAAGAAAACAGTGGGTAGCTGGTCTGCAGAGTTGGATGCAAAAAGTAAAGAATGGATTTTGGAATGGCCTCAAGTAATTGGAATGGTTCCGGTAGCAGGCCCATCCGGAAAAGTTTTAGCGCAAATAAGCAAAAAAGTAGATGAATTTGAAGCAGTTACAAAAAGTATTCTTGGATTTGGTCAGTGGCTGATGTCAACTGTTTGGGAGATTGAAGAAGATTCTGGCCCACTGAGTGTAGAGCCTACCACTTTCAGCATTGAGGGAGGAATCACACCCGATCGTGATAATGAAGAGGATTACTTTTCATGGAGTATAAATACCATAGTATCTGAGATTGATGATGCAATTTTTGTGTTTGATACAGATGAAACAAAATACCATCCACATAGCGTAGGAATTTCAGAGTTAACCATTTCTACAGTAAGTAACCGCTTTAATAATCAACATCGGGAAAGTATAGAAGAACTTGAGATTAAACCCATTGAAGTTACTATACGGCCGCGTAATGATTCACAAGAACATTATTACGGCGGCCCGCCTTTTCTGATAGAAACCGGAGAAGATAAACCAATTGATTTGATGGCAGAAGTAAAAAATGTGAATGCCGCAAATATTTCTTGGGGAATGAAAGGAATTGGTTTTATGGTAGAAGATGTAAATGGAGACCCATTTATGGCAGACTATCATGCCCCGTATGAAGAATCCATAGACTATGTTTTCGCAGTTGTTGATGCGGCTGGAGGTGCAAGAGATCACCCCAATGCGCCTGTACGCGGCGATACTGTTAGGGTAATGGTTGCTGAGTCGGAATTGGTAATTGATGGCAGCCCGGGATGTTTAAGAGTAAATCAGGAGTTACAGTTGTCTGCATTTTTCTACGGTGAAGAAATCAGTTTTAGTGATTTAGAGTGGGATATTAGCGGCCCCGGTAACCTGGGGTCAGATGGTATATATACATCATCAGCGAAAGGTGATGTAGTAATTGAATTTTGGACAAAAGAGAACACTAACATTAGGTACAGCCTGGTTTTCCAGGTGAGAACTGTATGCTCCTATTTACGTGCTACAGTAACCCGGCCATGGGAAACAAACAGAGTTGTTGCATTCGAGTATACTACCCCCCATATCGTTGATTTCGAAAGTACTTGTATTTCATTATTGCCTTATCAAACTGATAGATTCGGTATTAGAGATATGTTAGGAGATAATGCATGGGCAATGACAGTGAGCGATCATGATAATTTTACACATAATTTATATCTGCATAAAAGTATCATTGAAAATGATGGCGAATGGGAAAAAGAGCTTCATGCTTCAAGCATGTCTGGTATGTGGTTTGATGAAACTTTACATGCAATTGAATTTTGGAGTTATGATTCCGGACATTTCACGCCTGGCTGGTCTGGTAGTAATTTTACAAATATATCAAGTTCTCCATCACCACGCCCGGTAGAATTGAAGCGTGAAATTGTGACTATAGACGGAGAAGAAACAGCTGTCTTTTCGGGTAACTATTTTAATTTGAGAGTACAAAATCAAATGGGTGCAATGTTCTACCTGAAAGTACAATTTGAAGGGGTAGTGCCTGGAGAGAAAGGGTGTTTTTAAATCAAAACTGCCTAAATACAATATTTAAATCATAACAACACAGTTGCTGCTAATCCTAACTTAATCTCAAAGAGGTTTATGAAAAATCATTTAAGTAAGTTTAGTTTATTCATCATTTTGGCAGGCATAATATTACTTTCCGGAATCCAAAAAACCACTGCCCAGGAGTTCCAGTTTGGTTTCGATTTACACTATGCCGACCCACAGGGGGAGTTTGAAGTTCAGCTCGATAATCCCGGTATTGGCTTTGGAATGTGGGCTGGGTATCGGTTTGGTAATTCGCCATTAATGCTGGGCCTCGATTTCAGCTACACAAATTTTGGTATCGACAAGAGGGAAGAGCCCCTGAGCTCTACAATCCCGGATCTGCGAGTTGAAGTTGAGAATAAATACAACCTGGTTAATGGTAACCTGTTTATGAGGTTAATGCTGACATCGGGTGTGGTAAGGCCGTATGCTGAAGGGCTGTTTGGCTTTAACTACTTTTTCACGGAAACCATACTGCGGCAGCGCGGGTCTGCAGATGATGGAGAACGTCTCAGAGATACCAATTTTGAAGATGTAGCAATGAGTTATGGCATTGGCGGCGGATTGCAGCTAAGGCTATATCGTAGCTCCGGCATCAATGAAGAGGGAGAAGAGACAACACCTGCTACGTTCTATATCAACCTTCAGGGCAGGTACATGCTGGGTAACCAGGCAGAGTACCTGCAATCCGGCTCCATACAAATAACCAACGGGGATGTTACATATGATATAAGCCGTTCAGAGACAGATCTGCTCTATTTCAAAGTAGGCCTTCACATCGGATTTTAAGGTGTAAATTTTTTTTCAAAACCTTCGTCTGACGAGTGGATACAGATAAAAATTCTCATGCCTGCAATCAATTATGCATCAGAAATTATCTTATTGAGGTATTGAACTCGTCTGACGAATGATCAAACGATACTTTAAAGATCTCCGCTACGTTTCGCACACTGCAAGATTACTCTTCCCCACATTCATACGTGACGCTTTCAGGATCTCCACTTCGTTCCGAACGCTGAAAGGTCACTTTGTTCCACACTATCTTCGTCTGACGAGTTGATACGGACAAAAATTTAATTCCCTGCAATTAATCAAGCATCAGAAATATCTCATTGAGGTATTGAAATCATCTGACGAATAAACACCCTCGAAAAGAACTATCCTCCACAACTCGTCTGACGAATGGTATTGGTAATTTCTAATACCCTAAACAAGTTATACGAATACAATATACCTGAACGAAAACAATCAGAAAAAGACTCTTTGCAATCTATTTCTAATTCGAAAAACAAGATTGGGCATGAATTCTCAGGGTTTGTATGCCGGATTCATGGCCCTCTACCTGATTCCAGTATTGCTCTGCCTGTTGAAGAGCCTCAAGGGCTTTTAATGATTCTCCAATTTGGCAATGTTTTTCTGCTTTGAGTGCATGTAACTTTGCCATTCTCGGGCCTTGAATCTCTTCACGCGCCATTAAATACTTTTGGGTTTTTGTAATTAGTTCTTCAGCATCATTAAGAGAATTTTGAGCTAAGTAGTATCTAATCATTGCTAACAAGGCCTGCCTGTTATTTTTGATGTTAATGTCTTCATTTGATTGAACTCTTTTAACCCAATAATCTGCTGAATCAAGATCATTTCGTTCTATAGCATTTTCAAGAGCATCAAATTTTAAAAAGTGGAGGAGTTGACTATAGTTATTGCTGAAGGACTCTGCTAATTCAATCCATTCTGACTGAGAAATGCTTTCACCGCTCAGTAGCTTAATTTGAACTTCATTATACTTACGCTCCCATACACCGTGATGAGGAATACTCTCTGGATCATGATATTCAAAAATCTCATAAGCTTTTATTGCATCTTCGACTCTTCTAAGGTTTAACAGCCTTTCTACAAGAAAGTTTAACTGTATAGGAATACCCAGATTTGGCTCTCTTTCATTTACCATTGTTAGTGCTTCATACCATAAATCTACCGCAATGTTATCAAATCCTCTGGCAGATTCAGCAATTGCTTGCGGATACGTAAGATAAGCGATGTTCAAATTATCTGGCCCATAATATGATTCAACCATTTTTTTACCATTTTTCAATACATTGATTGCATCATTTGGCCTTTGGTTATCAATCAATGAACTTGCATATGCCATAGCAGAACCTGCATAATTTGGATGAGAAGAATCACTAAAATATTCCAACAATAGTTTGTAGCCACGTTCAGCAGATAAAAAGGCTTCTTCTTCCATCCCGGCTCTGTCGAAAAAATAGTACGCATCACTATGCATGCTAATACAAAATGCTGGATCTTCCTTAATTTCGTCTTCTGAGCAAATTAAATCGATAGCATTTTGTATGTAATTAGAAGCTTCCTTATACAAACCTTCAGTGAAAGAGATATAAGCAAGCCCATTCTCAATATTCGCTAACAAAAATCTATCTTCTGGCTGGCCTGCTACTAAATTCCTTGCCTGGATTAATAATTCAAATCGAGTTTCAATATGTTCATGCAAATTGCTAAATGATGTTAGATATTTTGCAAGTTCAGCAGGTTCAATTTCAACAGATTTCGACTCAATGAGCTCAAAACCTTTTTCCATTGTAGCTAAAGCCTGGTTTTGATATGTGAGATTCGATTGTGCATTAGCAATTACATGAAGCAGTTCTAACGCAATCTCTGGTTGATCTGTGAATTGATCAATAATTTCATCTGTATTTTCTTCCAGTAAAGACCTAACCTTAATAGGTTCACCAGGTGATTCATATGGATCTGCCTCTGTGAATAAATTAATTAAATAATCTTTGACAACTTCAGCACGCTCTGCCTCTCTTGTGGCCGTATCTCTTTCGCTGGCAAGCTGATTGGTATAGAAAGCATTCAATAT
>PWIL01000160.1 GCA_003560455.1 Mollicutes bacterium | reverse complement strand
TTCTTCAGCTTCTTTTTGTTCTGCTTCTAATCTAGCTTTTTCTTCAGCTTCTTTTTGTTCTGCTTCTAATCTAGCTTTTTCTTCAGCTTCTTTTTGTTCTGCTTCTAATCTAGCTTTTTCTTCAGCTTCTCTTTGTTCTGCTTCTAATTTAGCTCTTTCTTCAGTTTCTCTTTGTTCTGCTTCTAACCGGGCTCTTTCTTCGGCCTCTTTTTCCGCAACAACCGATTTTTTGGTTCCACTCTGGATTTCATTAATACGATTTTCTATTTTAGTTAAATAATTATCAAAATCTTCATTTGTCCAATCAACAAAACGCGGATTAATTTCTTTAAGTTTTTTATTATTTCCAACTACTTCTTTAGCCGTTAAAACTTTTTCCTTTTCTGCCATAAAAGCTTTTAACATATTTTCATTTTGTTTAGATTCTAAATCTTGACCTTCTTTTGCAACTTGCTCCTCAACCGGCTGTTTCTTTGAAGCAACAATTTCTTCTAAAATGCTCATCCGTTTTTCGATTTGATTAATTTTTTGTTGATATTCTTCCACTTTCTCAGCATTACCAACCGCTTCGGCCATTTTTAATTTATTAATAAATGTTGGTTTATGATCTTTTAAATATTGTAATTCTTGAAGGGGCGTAAAAAACCTTGAAGCTTTTTCCTCATTATATTGTGGAGTCTTTTTTTCAGTCTCTTTTTCTTCATATTCTTTTTGTTCTGCTTCTAATCTTGCTTTTTCTTCAGCTTCTTTTTGTTCTGCTTCAATTCTTGCTTTTTCTTCAGCTTCTTTTTGTTCTGCTTCTAATCTTGCTTTTTCTTCAGCTTCTTTTTGTTCTGCTTCTAATCTAACTTTTTCTTCAGCTTCTTTTTGTTCCGCTTCAATTCTTGCTTTTTCTTTTTCTTCATTTTCAAGCATCACAATATGATTTAAAACATTTACTCTTTTTTTAATTTGACTAATCTTTTGACGAAATTCTTCAACTGTTGCTAAATCATTATTTTCTTCCGCTTCCTTTAATTTAGCAATAAATCTTGGTTTATACTTATTTAAATGCTCAAGTTCTTCAGCAGGCGTAAAACGCGCTTCGGCTTTTTCAACTGAATATTGTACATTTTTAGGTTTTACAACTACCTCTTCTTGAGACTCCAATCTAGCTTTCTCATCGGCTTCTTTTTTTTCTGCTTCTACTTTCGCTTCGGCTTCTTTCCGCTTAGTTTCTTCTTTTAAATTTTCTAATTCTTTTTCTAAAGCAGCTTCTTGTAAAAAACGATCAAATTTATTAAAAGTGTGTGCCATAGCTCGCACCCTTTTTCGCGTAACGTTGATAGCTTTGCCACCTTTCAAAAGTGCTTTTTGGCGATAATCTAGATTCTTAAATACAATATCATCCATTGTTAATGGTCTATCGCTATACATCTACATCACCCTTTGCTTGAGTCGCTAAATCTTTAATAACCTCTTTAATTGCATCCCATTCTTCAACTGTTGCAATTGATTCTAAAATTATTGAATCATCATTTCTTTTTAATGTTGAAGCAAGAATTTTTACATTATCCTTTTTTAATTCATTAAAAGTGTATAACATATATTCTTTACCAAAATTTTTCATTTCAAAAACGGCAATTACTTCGGCTTCTTTTTTTTCACCGTTTTGATTTACAAATATTTTTTTATCGTTAGTTTCTTCCATATTGGACACCTCTTTCAATACTCTATTGTCTACATTATAACACAATATTTCACATTAAAACAACTAAAATTTTAAACTTTACTTTTAATTTGCTTTTTCAATTTATCAACAAAACTTGCTTTACCAATATTTTCAGTTTCATTTGTTCCATACTTTCGAAAACTAACCGTATCACTATCAGTTTCTTGATCACCAATAAACAAAACATACGGTACTTTTTTCATTTGCCATTCACGAGTTTTATAACTAACTTTTTCATCACGATCATCAATCATTACTCGAAAATCATTGGCTTTCAACAACTCTTCAAGTTCTTTTGCATAATTTAAATGATATTCATTATTTACAGGAACAACGACAACTTGAACCGGCGCCAACCATAACGGAAAAGCACCCGCATAATGTTCAATTAAGATTCCTATAAAACGCTCTAAAGCACCATAAATTACCCGATGAATCATAATTGGTCTTTTTTTACTACCATCTGGAGCAATATAATACAAATCAAATCGCTCTGGCAAATTCATATCTAATTGAATCGTTCCACATTGCCATTTACGACCAAGCGAATCACGAACAATAAAATCTAATTTCGGACCATAAAAAGCACCATCACCAGGATTAATTGTATACTCTTTGCCAATTTTTTGACAAGCATTCGCTAAAGTCTCTTCTGATTTTTCCCAAATCTCTAATGCGCCAATATACTTTTCTGGTGGTCTAGTAGATAACTCAATTGTATAGGTCAAATTAAACACCGAATATATTCGATCAATAAACTTCATTAAATTAATAATTTCATTTTCTAATTGTTCCTCAGTCATATAAATATGCGCATCATCTTGCGTAATTGTTCGAACTCGCAACAATCCATTTAAAGCCCCACTTGCTTCATGTCGATGAACTATTCCTAACTCCGCTAAACGTAAAGGAAGTTCACGATAAGAACGCAAACTATTTTGATAAACCAACATACCGCCAGGACAATTCATTGGTTTAATAGCGTATTCTTTATCATCTATTTCCGAAAAATACATATTTTCTTTAAAATTTTCATAATGACCAGATAATTCCCACAAATCACGATTTAACATAATTGGTGACATAATAAATTGATATTTTTCACGCCGATGTTCTTCATACCAATAATTTTCCAATTCTTTACGAATAACCATCCCATTTGGCAACCAAAAAGGCGAACCTGGCGCATAATCACAAAGCAAAAACAAATCCAATTCTTTCCCAAGTTTACGATGATCACGTTTTTTCACTTCTTCTAAAAAAGCCAAATGCTCATCTAAACTCTCACTATCAGCAAAACAAACGCCATAAACTCTTTGCAGCATTTTATTATTAACATCACCTTTATAATAGGCGCCACTTACTTTTAAAAGTTTAAAATAACGCAACTCTTTTGTTGATTCAACATGCGGACCTTCACAAAGATCAACAAAATCATCTTGCCGATAAACCGTAATTTGTTCATCTAATTCATTAATTAAATCCAATTTATAAGGATCATCTTTAAAAATTTCTTTTGCTTCAGTTTTACTAATTTCTTCTCTTTTGATTAATTTATTTTTTTTAGCAAGACGCTTCATTTCTTTTTCTATTTTACTTAAATCATCTTCACTTATAACATCATCACCTAAATCAATATCATAATAAAACCCTTCATTAATAACTGGTCCCACCCAAAACAAAGCATTAGGATATAAACTTTTAATTGCTTGCGCCATTAAATGCGCACAACTATGATTTAAAGCTTTTAATTTATCGTTTTCTTTGATGTTCATCATTATTTTCCTCCTTTATTTTTGTTACTAAATTTTCTTTCATTGCTGTTTTTATTTTACTTATTTCCTCTTGTCGACAGGTCTCTTTATCAACTAAAGCAGCAAATAAAGCTAATCGCAACTGTTTTTTTAATTCAAACATTTCTTTTTCATTTTCTGTCATTTTCTTCTCCTCTTAATTATAACACAATTTTAAAATCTACCGCGTTACCATTTTTTTCACTTTTTGATAATAAAAATTATTTTCTTCCGTATACTGTTGAATAATATCTTGTCGTTTATTTAAATGATTTGCGGTCTTCTTTAAATCTTCCTCAATTAATGCTAATTGTTGATCCGAAAATCTTTTTTCATCTATCACTAAATCGCGATACAATTTTTGATTACGAAAAGCAGCATAATTCCGAGCAGGAGTAGTCACCCGAGCATAACAATCTAAATTAAGATCTTGATAGCCCATATTATCAATAGTATAATTTGTTTTATTTCTTTTCATAACCGACGATAAATCTAAATCTTCGTTTTCCATTTGATCAACTTTTCCCTTCATATCTTCAGCAACACAAAACAAAAACGGTGCATCAGTTTTTTGATATTTCTCGGTAATTTTATGATTTGCAAAAATCTTTAAATAATTAATCAATTCTTCAGCATGCGTATTTTGCTTAAAATCGCGATTATAATTTCTTACACTACTATATTGCTTTTTTAAAGCAGTTTTCAACTGAAATAAACTTTCTAAAAATAACATTTGTTGCTCATTATGTAATTCATCAATATCAGAAAAAGAATAATTTTTATTAACATTTATTAAAGCCTTCTGGGAAGTAAAATTAATCAAATCGAAATCTTTAGAAAATTCATATTGGTGGGCGATAACATGCCGATTTTGGTTTTCCAAAAGCGAAAATAGATTATAAGAAAGTTCTTCAGGAAGCATTGGAATAACCAAACCCCTGACATAAATAGACTGGCCTCTTTGACGCGCTTCTTGAGCAACCGCTGAATACTCTGAAATATAAGCCGTTGGATCAATTACATATAAACCAAAGACATAATTTTCGCCTTTTTTTGTAATTGATACCGCATCCTCCAAACAACCATGAGTTGTACCATCAATTGTAATAATCTCTTGCTCGGTTAAATTAACATATTCATCAGCTTTGGGCTTTTTAAATTTATCAATTTCTGCAATAGCTTCAATTGAAAATTCCCGCGGAATTCCATATTTATAATTTAATGTTTCTAAAATTTCAGGATTTATTTTATCAGTTTCTTGCATTAATTTGCGCAAATGATCAAGATATTTTTTCAAATCTTTTTTACACCCGCGATTATGTTTTTTAGCCTTTAATTTTGAATAATAAGTATTAACACTTTTTTCCATCTCCCGATAATTAGTTTCTTTGGCAATAAAATCTAACATTCTCACTGCATTATAAATATATAATTCTTCATTATTTTCCCGGATTTTATCAAATAACGACTCTAACAATAAATCATATTTTTCAATATCATCAAAATATTTTTTTATTTGTATTTGATTTTGCTTATAAACTGCTTTAAAAATAGCTGGATTATTAATTTCAAAAATTAAATTATGAATAATGCTATCATAATTTCGCAATGGTGAACTAAAATTTTGTTTTTTATAACAAGAATTAAAAACATCTTCAATTAAGCTTAAAGAATGAGCAACCACATGTGAATTTTTAACATCAAAAGAATCACTAGCCAATGTCTTATGTGAATGAACTAAATAATTTTTTAGTTTATGCGCCATTTGACTATTAATTTCTATTTTTCCATTCGGAAAAGGATTCATAAATTGATATAGTTCTTCATCACATAGTTCAATCAAGACATTTAATAAAGCCTTTCGATTTAAATTTAATTTTCCACATAACTCCCCTTGACTAATTTGATCATTTTCTAAAATCAAACGTCTAGCTGCTTTTAGTTTCTTCTTGCAATTCATAATATCCCCCTTAATTACGATAATTTTTGGCAACTATTTTTTGTTCTTCGGCTAAATTATTAATTCGTTCAATAATTCGCCGAGCTTTTAAGACTGATACTTTTTCTTTTGTTTTTGCTAAATGCGTTTCCAACTCTGACAACGAAAAATTTGAAGTAAAAAAAGTTGGTAATTTAGCAGTCATCCGATACTGAAGGATAGAAGCTAATATTTCATCACGACCCCACTCAGTCATATTTTCTGCGCCAATATCATCAATCAACAAAAGCGATGCTTCCTTTACTTCACTAAAACGTTCATTAAAATCACTATCAAATGAACCTTTTAAATAACGCAGAAACTCCGGCCAGTAAATAACAACACTTTTAACCTTTTTTTTCGCTAATTCATTTAACATTGCAATAACCAAATAACTTTTTCCACAACCAAAACTACCATGCAAATAAAGTCCTTTTTCAACCTTAGGATAATCATTAATAAATTTATTTAACCAAGCAATTGTTGCAAAGCGATTTTCATCATCAGCATAAATTTCTTTCATTTGAGCTGATACTAATTCTTTGGGCATTTGAAAATAAACAACATTATTTAAATAAGCAGTTTCTTGTTGCATTTTTTTTTGATAACGACAAGGTTGATAAATAAATTCTAATTTTTCATCGATTACAATCGGTGTAAAAGCATAGCCAATCACTTTATTCTGACAAACAAACAAACTTTCACAAGTTTGACAATTTTCATGTTCTTGACTGCATTCTTCAATTAAAGAAGTAAATTTATACAAAACTTCAGTTGGTTGATTAATTTGATTTACTAATTTTGCAAACATTTTATTTTTTTTAGCCGTTAAAAATTCTTCTTTTAATTTTTTTTGCAAATCTTTTTTTTGATATTGTTTTAAACTATCGGTTGCTTTTTTCATCTTACCTCCTATTTATATTCAGCTAATATTTTTTGTATTTGATCAACTTCTTTTTTATCAGGTTTTTTTGTATTAACTTTTTTATCAAACCAATCAGGAATATTTTCCGTTTTCTTTTTACTAGTGCGATAATTCTTTCTTTTTTTAAACTCTTGTTCAGCAAATTCCATCGCCTGACTAACTGTTTCTATTTTTGCTCTTTTCCATTGGCTCGCAATCGTTTCAACAAAATTTTTAATTAATTTATGGTCATTAATTCTTAATACATAATCAATTAAAACATTGACAACTCCTGGATTTAATTTTAAATCAAGCAATAAATATGATAAAATCTTTTGTTCATTTTTACTAATTGTTGTACTATTATTTTTCAAAAAAAGAAAATCTCTTGGTGTTGTTGTTTCAAAAAAATAAATCATTTGATTTCGCTTATCAACATTTGTTTTTAACGACCTTTTATTTTCTGGTTGCTTTTTAAACGCTAAAGTAGGCAGTTTACCATCATTTTCATATTGATAAAAGCCTTCACATTTTTTTCGCAATTTAATTAAATCAATTTTTTTATATTGATTAATAGAACCAATAATCAATTCTTTAAATATTTCATCATTCAGATTATAAATCAAAGCAAGATTTTTTAAAAATCTTTTTTCATCATTAGTAATCAATTTATGATTTAATAAATCTTCATTTATTCCTTGTAAAATTAAATCAAGATTAATTTCTCCATCAACATCTATTTCATTAACCTTTTGATCAAGAAAATCACCATCACTAACTTCATAATTTGTAATTTGAAAAACATCAGCAAACTTTTTACTAATATCTTGATATTCCGTTAATGCAATTTCTTCAACACTAAAAAAATCAGTTAATTTTTTAAACTCATATTGACCTAAATTCTTTCTTAAACTAGCAGTTAAAATCGGGTTTTTTAAAAAACTCTCCGGTGTTAGTGGTGCATATAATTCATAAACATAATTATTAACTGACCCTTCTTTGACAAATGTTTTTAAAAGTCCAATTGCTTCTAATCTTTCTCTTGCTTGATTAATTTTTTCTAAATCTAAATGCATCACGGCCATTAAGTAATGATGGGTTTTTTCTTTGGTTAAAATTGTGCCATTTAATAACGCCCATAAGGTGAAATAAAAATTAATTGCACAAGAACCAATAATGGGCTGGTAGAGAAGTGTTAAAAGATAGCGATCATTATCATTTAATAAAGTTTTTCGTAGAACTACAAAACTATCTGCTGGGGTTAATTTATTTTCCAAATGATCACGCTCCCTCTCTATTTAGTTTAACATATTATTATTTTTTTAAAAAGCGATAATTGCTTTTTTCAAGTGCTTTTTTAGCAGCTTCTTGTTCAGCTACTTTTTTTGAACCACCTTCACCAATGCCGTATACAATCCCATCGATTTTAACCGCTATTTTATAATAACGATCATGAGCAGGTCCTTTTTCTTCTAAAACAAAATATTCTAAACTCTTTTTTTCGGTTTGCACCAATTCTTGAAACGTTGTTTTATAATCTTTACAAAATTCAGTTTGATCTTTTTCAATAATAGAAATTATATTTTGATACACAAACTTTTTTGTATATCCATAGCCCTTATCTAAAAAAATTGCTCCTAAAAGCGCTTCAACTGCATCAGCGATAATTGCTGGGCGAATATTATCTGGATTACTAATTTCACCTTTACCAAGTTTTAAATATTTATTTAAACCTATTTGCTGACCATAATTATACAAAGCTTGTTCACAAACATACATCGCTCTTTTTTTAGTCAACACTCCTTCATCATCTGGAAATTTTTGATATAAGTATTCAGTAATAATTAATTGTAAAACCGCATCTCCTAAAAACTCTAACCTTTCATAACTATTTACTTCATTTTCATGAGCGTATGAAGAATGGGTTAATGCTTCAATATATAAATCTTTTTGTTTCGTTTTTATTCTTAATTTTTTTAATAATTCCATTCAAACCTCCATTTTTATTATAACACTTTTTCTAGCTTAAATAAATTGTTATTTATCATCAAATATGATAAAATAATCTTATTCAAGGGTGATAAAATGAAAATGCGAGAATTAACAACTGAAGAATTTAATGAATTTATAAAAATTTTTCCAAATAGTTCTTTATTTCAAACTAGCGAATATAGTTTAGCTGTTAGAAAATCTTTTAAACCGCTTTATCTGGGCCTGGAACAAGATGGAAAAATAATTGCCGGTGCTTTAATTCTAATTAAAAAATTAGTTGGTTTTAACTATGGCTACTGTCCACGGGGTTTTTTAATCGATTATAGTAATTTAGAATTAGTAGCTACTTGGACGAAAGAAATGAAAAAGTTTTTGTTTAAATATAATATTGTGGCAATTAAATTAGCGCCACCCATCTTAAAAAGCAACCCTAATTACCAAACAATTTTTCAACATTTACAAAAATTAGATTATTATCATTTTGGCTATAACAATTTTTTTGAAGCTCTAAGTCCCCGTTATGAAGCAGTCATCGATCTTAATGAAGACTTAGAAACTTTATTTTTAAATATTAAAAAAAGTTTTCGAACAAAGATTAGAAGCGCCGCCCAACGAGCAGTTAAAATTTATCGGGGCACTGTTGAAGATTTAATTATTTTACATAATCAAACCAAAGAAGATCACAATTTGCGATATTTACAAGATTTATATTTACACTTCAATAAAAACGCCCAAATCAGTGTTTTTTATGCCAAATTAGATACCTGTGATTATCTAACCCGCCTAGAAAAAAGATTTTCCAAAGTTGAACAAGAGGCCGATCAAATTAATGATTTAATTATGCATAATAGTGGTGATAATAATCGGTTAATTACCCGAAAAATGAATTTAGATCAAAAATTAGGAAATTTAAAATCTGAATTAATCACGGCTTCCAATTTAAATCAAAAAAAACCAGAAGGAATTAACATTGCCTCAGCTTTAATTATTAATCATAAAACTGACATTTATATGTTAATTGATGGACATAATAAAGAATATACTAATTTTAATGGCAAACATTTATTAATTTGGAAAATATTAGAAAAATATCACAAATTAGGATATAAAAAGTTCTATTTAGGTGGAATCACTAACCCTAACTTAAAAGAAAATCCTTATCAAGGTTTAAATGATTTTAAACTTGGGTTTAATGCCAATGTTTTAGAATATCTTGGTGATTTAGAAATCATTATCAATCAAACTAAATATTTTATGTTTAAAAAATCAAAACCGATAACTAATATGATAAAAAAATAAAAAAATCAACAACTTTACCAGTCATTGATTAAAAACTATATTTTATAGTTTTTTTTAATTGTCAATATACCAAGCAACATAATTAGCCACAAAATCTTCAAAATCTTGGTAATAATCAGTTAAATCACCTTCAAAAACTCGCATTTCAACTTCAAAATAAGCATGTGCATGTTCACTAAAGGGATTTTCATAAAATAGACCTATTATTTGACTAGCACCATGTTCTTCCTGAAAGTCAGTCATCGAACTACTATCATCGTTAGTTCGCACATATGTATAGCCCAAAACTGGCGCACGCCAACCTTCTGTTTCAATCGGCACTACACTAGCACCCGTGTAATGTTCCCGAAGCGACATTGTACTTTCATAATTGTCAACTAAATGTGCATATGTCGATGGGACCTCAATTTCATATTTTTGATGATCTGGCGTAATAATCGCATTAACAGTACGATAACCTTCATCACCACCAGTACCAGTATAACCATCAGGCACATAAACTGTTATTCCACCTAAATCAATTACTTTTTCTTCGGCTTCTTTTTCTTGTTCCTCAACTTCGGCTTTTGTTTCTTCGCCATTAGTTTCTTGTTTAGTTTCTTGTTCATCATTCCCACCAAAACAACCAACAACTAATACTAATAACAAAAATAATAATCCTTTTTTCATTTTGACCTCCTATTTTTTTTCAACTTTAACTGCACTGCCATAAACCAAAATTTCAGCGGCACCCTGAGCAACGGTTGAACTAGTAAAACGAACATTTACAATCGCATCAGCACCTAACTTTTCCGCTTCATCAAGCATTTTTTGATAAGCAACTTGCCGAGCTTTAACCATCATTTCCGTATAAATGCCCATTTCACCACCAACTAAATGTTTCAAAGATGAAGCAATATCTCCCCCTAAGTGTTTAGCTCGCACAGTACTTCCCGATACTAAACCTAATTCTTCAACAATTTGATAACCGATAATACTTTCTTTATTAACTACTTGCATTTTTTTCCTCCTTTTTAAATTAAAAAAAAGCATTGTTTTAACAATGCCTTTTTATTGATCATTCAATAATTTCTGAAACAACTCCGGCACCAACTGTTCGGCCACCTTCACGAACTGAAAACTTTGTTCCATTTTCAATCGCAATTGGGCTGATTAATTCAACTGTCATTGTAATATTATCACCAGGCATTACCATTTCAACACCTTCTGGCAATTCAATTACACCAGTTACATCAGTTGTTCGGAAATAAAATTGCGGACGATAGTTTGAGAAAAACGGAGTATGACGTCCACCTTCTTCTTTACTTAAAACGTAAACTTCAGCTTTAAATTTACGATGTGGCGTAACTGTTTTTGGCTTTGCCAATACTTGTCCACGCTCAACATCTTCACGATTAATTCCACGTAATAAAATACCTGCGTTATCGCCTGCTTCTGCATAATCTAATTGCTTACGGAACATTTCAATTCCTGTTACAACTACTTTTTGCGTATCTCTAATCCCCACAATTTCAACTTCATCATTTAATTTCAATTGTCCACGCTCAACACGTCCGGTAACAACAGTTCCGCGTCCTGTAATAGTGAAAACATCTTCAATTGGCATTAAAAATGGTTTGTCTGTCTCACGAGTAGGCGTTTCAATCCATTCATCAACTGATTTCATTAATTCAGTAATCGACTCTTCAGCTTTTGCATCACCTTCTAGCGCTTTTAATGCTGACCCACGAATAATTGGTGTATTATCACCATCAAATTCATATTCATTTAACAATTCGCGAATTTCCATTTCAACTAGGTCTAATAATTCTTCATCATCAACCATATCACACTTGTTCATGTAAACAACCATCCGTGGTACACCAACTTGTCGTGATAATAAAATGTGTTCACGAGTTTGTGCCATTGGACCATCAGTTGCCGCAATTACTAAAATTGCTCCATCCATTTGCGCAGCACCGGTAATCATGTTTTTTACATAATCGGCATGCCCTGGACAGTCAACGTGCGCATAGTGACGATTATCAGTTGAATACTCAACGTGCGCCGTGTTAATTGTTATTCCTCTTTCTTTTTCTTCTGGTGCTTTGTCAATCGTATCGTATGCTTGAAACTCCGCACCTCCTGTTTTTGCTAATACATTTGTAATAGCAGCCGTTAAAGTTGTTTTACCATGGTCAACGTGACCAATTGTTCCAATATTAACGTGTGGTTTTGAACGATCAAATTTTTCTTTAGCCATATTTTCTCTCCTCCTTATTTCTCATATGTACTATTCATTTTATCTTAACTAGCCAAAAATTTCAAGTCCTTTGCGCTAGTTTGTCGTATTTTTATTGATTATTTCTTCAGCAATATTACGTGGTACTTCTTCATAATGATCAAAAAATGGGGTGAAAGTTGCTCTTCCTTGCGTATTTGAACGCAAAGTTGTTGCAAATCCAAAGGTTTCAGCTAAGGGAACCATTGCTTCAATCGCAATTGCATTGCCCCGATTTTCCTGACCAATTGGTTTTCCTCTTCGCGAAGTTATATCACCCATAACTGCACCTAAATATTCTTCTGGGGTTACTACTTGCATTTTCATAATTGGTTCTAACAATATTGGTTCACATTTATTACGACTATCTTTTAGTGCTAAACTGGCTGCAATTTTAAAAGCCATTTCTGATGAATCAACATCATGGTATGAACCATCATATAATGTTGCTTTAACATCAACCATTGGATAGCCCGCCAAAACACCATTTTGCATTGCATCTTGCAGACCCTTATCAGTAACCGGAATATATTCTCTTGGTACGGTTCCACCAACAATTTTATCAACAAATTCATAACCATTTTCCGGATTTGGTTCAAATAAAATCTTAACATGTCCATACTGACCACGCCCGCCAGATTGTTTAATATATTTTCCTTCACATTCAGCGGCTTTTTTAAGCGTTTCACGATATGAAACTTGTGGTTCACCAACATTCGCTTCAACTTTAAATTCTCTTTTCATTCGGTCAACAATAATTTCAAGGTGTAATTCACCCATTCCCGCAATAATTGTTTGTCCTGTTTCATGATTCATGCTTGAACGGAAAGTTGGATCTTCTTCAGCTAATTTTTGTAATGCTTGTCCCATTTTATCTTGATCAGCCTTTGATTTTGGTTCAACCGCTAATTCAATAACAGGTTCTGGAAAGACCGGTGGTTCTAAAATACATAATTTCTTCTCATCGCATAAAGTATCACCTGTTCCCGTTTCTTTTAAACCAACAGCGGCAGCAATTCCACCTGAATAAACTTCTTTTATTTCAGTTCGATTATTAGCATGCATTTCTAAAATTCGGCCGACTCTTTCTTTAACATCTTTACTAGAATTATAAACATAAGAGCCACTTTTTAACACGCCAGAATAAACTCGAATAAAAGCTAATTTCCCAACAAAAGGGTCGGTTGCAATTTTAAATGCTAAGGCACTAAATGCTTCATTATCATCGGGTTTTCTTTTAATCGGATTTTCATCTTTATCGATTCCTTCAATTGCTGCAACATCATTTGGTGCCGGCAGAAAATCAACAATTGCATCAACAACTAATTTAACTGCTTTATTGCCCAAGGCTGTTCCGCATAATACTGGGAAAAATTCAACTGCTAAAGTTCCTTTTCGAATTGCTTTTTTAATTAACTCAACCGGAATTTCTTCATCAGATAAATATTTTTCCATTAGTTCATCATCATATTCCGAAATTGCTTCTAATAAATCATTGCGTTTTTCTTGCACAATTGCTTCTAAATCAGCCGGAATTGGAATTTCTTTTGGTTCTTCATCAGGCTTGCCATCATATTCATACGCTTTAAAAGCAACTAAATCAACAACACCCTTAAAATCACTTTCGGCACCAATCGGCCAAGTAATTGCTTTGGCATTAACTGCCAAGCGATCATCAATTGATTTTAAACAAGCGGCAAAATCCGCGCCCATTTTGTCCATTTTATTAGCAAAGAAAATACGAGGAACATTAAATTCAGTTGCTTGTCGCCAAACTGCTTCAGTTTGGGGCTCGACACCGGCTTCGGCATCAAGTAATGCAACCGCCCCATCTAAGACACGTAATGATCTTGAAACTTCAACGGTAAAATCAACGTGACCAGGGGTATCAATAATATTTAAGCAATAGCCCCGCCAAAAAGCGGTAGTTGCTGCTGATGTTATTGTAATTCCTCTTTCTTGTTCTTGTTCCATCCAATCCATTTGGGAAGCACCATCATGGGTTTCACCAATTTTATGAATTTTTTTGGTATGAAATAAAACTCTTTCGGTAAAAGTTGTTTTTCCGGCATCAATATGTGCCATTATTCCAACATTTCTAATTTTTTCTAAACTGTATTCACGAGCCATATTCTCTTCCCTTCTACCAACGATAATGCGCGTATGCTTTGTTTGCTTCCGCCATTCGATGGACATCCTCTCTTTTTTTAACTGCTGCGCCGGTTCCATTGGCTGCATCCATAATTTCATTTGCTAAGTTTTCAGACATTGATTTGCCATTTCGTAATCTTGCATATTGTACTAGCCATCTTAAACCGAGTGCTTGACTACGATCTGGTTTTACTTCGATTGGAACTTGATAATTTGCACCACCAACTCTTCTTGATTTTACTTCTAGGGCTGGTTTAATATTTTCTAATGCTTTATTAAATACTTCCACTGGATCTTCTTTTGTTTGTTCTTTTATTTTTTCAAATGCGTCATAAAGAATTGTTTGTGCTAATCCTCTTTTGCCATCAAACATTAATGTATTCATTAATTTAGTCACAACTTTTGAATGGTAAAGCGGGTCGGCTAAAACATCTCTTTTATCTGCTCTTCTTTTTCGCATATTAACCTCCTAATTTTTTTTATGCATTTTTTGGTTTTTTCGTTCCATACTTTGAACGAGCTTGGCGTTTTTTATCGACACCAGCTGTATCAAGCGTTCCACGAACAATATGATAACGAACCCCAATTAAGTCTTTAACACGACCACCACGTACTAAAACAACACTATGTTCCTGTAAGTTATGACCTTCACCGCCAATATAAGCACGCAATTCACTTCCGTTACTTAAACGAACACGAGCATATTTTCGTAAAGCTGAGTTTGGTTTTTTCTGAGTTAGCGTTCCAACCCGAATACAAACGCCTCTTTTTTGTGGCGAATTTACTTTCGTCGTTTTTTTTGTTTTTGTATTTAAGTTATATCCCAATAATGGTGATTTACTTTTCTTTGATTTGCTTTTTCGACGTTTTTTTACTAATTGATTAATTGTTGGCACAAATTACCTCCTTTCATCCACACATCCAGGTGTTTCAAATCTTAGTTAATTTAAAGATTTACAAGGTAAATCTCAATTAAAACATTAACAATATATCATTTTTAATGCCACTTGTCAATTATTATTTTGATAATTATCAAGAAAGTCATCAGCAAACTGTGTAAACCTATCTTCTGCAATTGCTTCTTGAATATTATCCATTAATTTTTTTAAAAAATATAAATTATGAATACTAACTAACCGCCCTGCTAAAGTTTCTTTAGCCATAAAAAGATGTCTTAAATAAGCTTTGGAATAATTTTGACAAGTATCACAATTACAATCTTTTGCAATTGGTGTAAAATCAGCTTGATATTGAGCATTTTTTAAATTAATTCTTCCTTGCTTAGTAAAAGCATTAGCATGTCTAGCTAATCTAGTGGGCAGGACACAATCAAAAATATCAATTCCTCTTTTAACCGCCTCTATTAAATCAACTGGATCACCGACACCCATTAAATAACGAACCTTATCTTTAGGCATATATAAGACACTATCATCAATCATTTGATACATTGTTTTTTTATCTTCACCAACACTAACACCACCGATAGCATAACCATCAAACCCAATTTTAACTGTTTCAATCGCACTATGCTTTCTTAAATCAGCATATTCACCACCTTGAATAATACCAAATAAAGCTTGCTTTTTATTTTGATGGCTTTCTTTACAACGTTGCGCCCAACGTAAAGTTCGTTCAACACTTTGTTGCATATAATCATAAGTACTTGGAAAAGGCGGACATTCATCAAACACCATTGCAATATCACTATTTAATTTATTTTGAATCGCAATTGATTTTTCTGGAGTTAAAAAAAGTTTTTGACCATCAAGATGACTTTTAAAAGCAACTCCTTCTTCATTTATATCCTTTGGTTTAGCCAGTGAAAAAACTTGAAACCCCCCACTGTCCGTTAAAATTAAATTAGGAAAACTCATAAATTGGTGCAAACCACCAATCTTAGCAATTATTTCTTCACCTGGTCTTAACCATAAATGATAAGCATTAGCTAAAATAATACCACTTTCTAAAGAAACTAATTCCGCACTCGTTAAACCTTTAACATTAGCTAATGTTCCAACTGGCATAAATAAAGGCGTTTTAAAAACACCCCGTTTAGTTTTTATTTCGCCCAAACGTGCTTCTTTATCTTGTTTAATTAATTGGTATTCAATCATAATTCACTTCCCGTTTATCATTATATAATATTTTTAATAAATCAACAAATAAAAAATGGTTTAAAACCATTTTATTCTTGCCAAGTCCAAATATTTTCCAAATCCCAATCAATATAAGTTGTTTCATCATGCGGATATTGCATTTGTTCTGTATTTCTGGGCTGGCCACGGCCATCATTATCTGTTTGATTAGTTGTTTCAGTATTGTAATATGCATTTGTAACAATACTTTCTAAATTACCAATTAAACCACCAACTTGACTACTACCAGTTACTAATCCAATGGCATAACTATGATTAATTTCAGCAAAACTCTCACCGACTAAACCACCTATTTTTTCTTGACCAGTTACTTCCCCATTAGCATAACTATTCAAAACAGGAAAATAATTTGTCCCAACTAAACCACCTAAAATATTTATACCACTAACATTACCGGTCGCATAAGATTGACTAATCGAACCACTCATTCCAACCAAGCCACCTAAAACCGTATCTTCATGACCAATCCCAAAAACATTACCAGTTGCATAACTATTTTCAACATCGCCATAAGCAACTCCGACTAAACCACCAACAATAACATCGCCACTCACATCACCGATAGCATGACTATTCTTAACATGCGAAGAGC
>PWIL01000072.1 GCA_003560455.1 Mollicutes bacterium | reverse complement strand
TAAAAAAATTAACTGAGTTTCAAAGAAATGCAGTTAATAGTATAATTGAAGTAATTTTTCTATCTAAGCAAGGTAATTTAATTAATTTAGAAGGAAAAATTAGTAGTGCAAAAATTGCTGATTCATTGGTTTTGATGGGTTGTTTTCAAGATGTGTCAAAACAAAAAGAATTATTAAATGAAAAAAAGCGGTTTTTAGCGATATTTGATGGTATGAATGCTGGTATTTGGGATTATAATGTTAAAACAGAATCATTACTGTTAGATAAAAAAAGTTGTGAAATTTTAGGTTATCAAGGCAAAAAAAGTTATCAAAGTAGTCGCGAAGAATTTATGAATTTAATTCATCCCGATGATCGCTATAAAGTTAATGCTTTGGTTGAAACTAAAGAAAAAAGGGATTATTATCAAGAAGAGGTGCGAATAAATTATCAGGGAAATAGTTGGCGGTGGATTTTAATAAAAACACGACTTGCGGACCGAGAAAACTTTCCTTGGTTAATTGGTGTGGTTATTGATGTAACTGAACGGCGTGATTTAGAAGAACAACTATTTATGGAAAAAGAACTTTTTCGAACGACATTATTTTCAGTTGGTGATGGTGTTATTTCAACCGATAAAACAGGTAGAGTAATATTGATGAATAAGAAAGCGGAGGAATTAACGGGTTTTTGCAAAGAAGAAGCAATGGGGCAATCTGTTGATAAGATTTTTAATATAATTGATAGTTATTTGCGCGATTATTGTGAAAATTTTTGGGATGATGTCCTAAAAATAGAAGAACCTCAAAAAATATCAACGGATACTATTTTAATTGCGAAAGATGGTCGTGAAATAGCAATTGAAGAAACGGTTGCACCAATTAAGGATATTAATGGAAATACGACCGGAACTGTAATTGTTTTTAAAGATATAAGCGAAAAAAGAGCGTGGCAAGCCGAAATTGAACATCTAAGCTTTCATGATCAATTAACTGGTTTATATAATCGACATTATATGGATAAAATATTATTGCAATTAGATCAAGAAAAGTATCTGCCCCTAGGTTTAATGTTTATCGATGTTAATGGTTTAAAATTAACAAATGATGCTTTTGGACATGATAAAGGAGATTTATTATTAAAAAAAGTCGCTGAAGTTTTAAAAGAATGCGTTCATAAAAATGATTTTGTTTGTCGGATTGGCGGTGATGAATATATTGTCATAATGCCCAATACAAATAAAGAAAAAGTGGCGCAATTGGAAAAAAGCATTTTAGCAAAAATTTCAACCGAAAAAATAGAAAGTGTGAATATTTCATTAGCGATTGGCGCGGCAATTAAGGAAAAAAGCACGGAAAATATTCGCGATATAAAAATAACGGCTGATAAAAAGATGTATAAGCATAAAGTAAAAACAGGACGAATTATGCGCAGCGAAATAATTGAAAGAGTTATTCGCAGTATTAATGAGAATTACGAACAAGAACAAATTCACACTGAAAAAGTAGCTTTTTATTGTGAAAAAATGGCTGAAAAATTAAATTTTTCATCCAAAGAAATGGATGATATAAAGATGGCGGCAGTTTTACATGATATTGGAAAAATAACAGTGCCTAGTGAGTTATTACAAAAAAAAGAAAAGTTAACTAAAGAAGAAAAAGAAGCAATTAAAAAGCATGCAGAAGTAGGTTATCAAATGTTAAAAGCAGTAACCGAATATAGTTTTTTGGCGGAATATGTGTTATATCATCACGAACGTTGGGATGGCAAAGGGTATCCGCATGGTCTAAAGGGTGAAGAAATACCTTTACAATCGCGAATTATTGCGATAGCCGATGCTTTTGAAGCAATGATTGCTGAAAGACCGTATCAAAAATCAAAAACAAAAGAAGAAGCGATAGCTGATTTGCAAAAAGAAAGTGGTAAACAATTTGATTCAAAATTAGTAGAAATATTTATTGAGTATTTAAAAACGGATAATTAATTTGACATTTAATAAATAATACGGTATATTGTTTTAAATCGGCGAAGCAGAGTAGTAAATATTTAATTTGTTGAAAGAAAGCAATTGGTTGATGAGAAATTGTGAACAAAAAATATTGAATGGACTGTTGAGAGTTTTTCTGAATAAAGTAGGAAAAAACGGTATTTCCAATCGTTATTATGGAATGTGTATGATGGTACATATTTAGGTGGTATAACAAGTTTCTTGTCCTATTTTGGGGGCAAGATTTTTTAATAAGGAGGAATGAAAAATGAAAACAATGATTACGGGGGTTCAACCAACAGGAAATTTTACTTTGGGAAATTATATGGGAGCAATCAAAAATTTTGTGGCTTTGCAAGATAAATATGAATCGTATCTTTTTATTGCTGATTTGCATGGTTTAACGAGTTATCAAGAACCGCAAAAAATTCGGCAAACTATTTTAGATTTAACTGCAATTTATTTGGCTTGTGGGGTTGATCTTGAAAAAACAAATATTTTTGTTCAAAGTAGTATTAATGAGCATAGTGCATTAGGGTTTTTAGTGGCTTTTCAATGTCGGGTTGGTGAATTATCAAGAATGACGCAATATAAGGCAAAAAAACAAACAACAGGTGATGGGGTTGATTTAGGATTATTCATTTATCCAACTTTAATGGCGGCTGATATTTTATTGTATGATGCAGAGGTTGTGCCGGTAGGTGCTGATCAAAAACAACATATTGAAATAACCCGTGATTTAGGTGAGCGTTTTAATAAACGTTATGGAGATATTTTTCAACTGCCCAATTATTATACACCTCCACTCGGCCAGCGAATTATGAATTTGCAAAATCCATTGGAAAAGATGAGCAAATCGGCACCTGAGGACGATAAAGGGACTATTTTTATGTTGGATGATGTGGAAGTAACTAAAAAGAAAATTATGTCGGCAAAGACAGATAGTGCAAACATTATTAAATTTGATGAGGAAAATAAACCAGGAATTAGTAATCTATTAACAATATTAGCAATTTTGCGTGAGGTTGACACAAAAACATTAGAAATTGAGTTAAAAGATTTAAATTATGGTCAATTTAAAAAGATAGTGGCTGATGAATTAGCGTTGTTTATTATTGATTTTCAAAGTAAGTATCAACAATTTCGTGATGAAAAGAAATTGCAGTTAATTTTAGATCAGGGAACAGCGGTTGCTCAAAAAAGAGCGGCCGACAAATTAAAATTAGTTAAAGAAAAATTTGGGATTGATTTTTCTTAGGGAGGGAATAATAATGGAAATTACAGTTACAAATTATTATAATAGTAAAGGTGAAAAAACTACCAAAGAAAAATTTGTGGCGGAACAGGGTCAGTTTTTGCAACATCGCGAAGAACAATATCAAAAAAAATTAAATGAAATAAAATCACAAATTCCCAATGATATTACGGAAAAAGAAAAGGCCGCTTTTTTGTATCATTATTTGGTAAATTATTTAAATTATGATTATGAAGTATTGGAAAGGATTGATGAGCAAGGAAATGCTGGTCCGGTATCACATTTGTTTTGGAATAAGTGGGGATTGGCTTCTCATGAGAAATATGCCCCGATTATCTTAGGGAGGGGATCTTGTTATGGCATCGCGAGTGCTTTTTATGATTTGTGTTTAGTTTTAAATATTAATTGTCAAATGATTGAAGGTTTGACAAAAGAAATTCCCTCTAAGAAGGTTTTTTTAAGACATACTTGGAATGTTGTTGAAGTTGATGGTGAACTAGGTCATGTCGATGTAACTTATGGAGTTTTATATCGCGATAAAGGTTTTGATAAAGAAAATTTTTTCTTTTTGGATAATAATCAATTAAAAGATAAGGGTCCCCATCATAATTTTGATGAAAATAAGGTTGCTAAAAGTTATCGTTTAAGGTAACTTTTTTGTTTGTGTTATGTGTTTGTTTAATATATAATAGATTTAGGGTGTAGTAAGATGAGTAAAAAATTTCAATTTATTGTTGTTTTAATTTTAATTTATTTTGCTTATTTTTATAATGTTGATTTTAGTCAAGAAAATACAGTTCAAGATTATTCTTTTGAAATTGAAGAAAAACCAGCTAAAGTTACAAATTTTTTTGTTTATGGAACGCATTTAAATTTAGAGGGAAAGATTAAATTAGAAGAAGAGTTTGACAATTTAATACTTGGTTTAGTGAACGAGGAAAATGAAATTAAGAAATATGATTTAAATTATCAGGAAGAAGAAAAAGAAGTTAAGTTTTATTTATCTGAAAAAATAAATCGGGGCATTGATTTAGAAAAAGTTACAGAGGGTTTTTATACATTTTTTTTGATAGTTGAAGGAGAGGTTGAACTTTATTATTTGCTTAAAAATAAAACCGAGCACGAGAATATTGAATATTATAGTTTAAGTCAAAATGGTTATACAAACAAAATGTATTTAAATGTTGCTGATGGTTTTGTTTTGCAAGTTGAAAAAATTGCAGTTCCAGATGATGTGTATGACTTTGTTTTAGACCCCGGTCATGGGGGGCGTGATCCAGGAGCAGTTAGCGGTGGATATTATGAGCGGGATTTAAATTTATTGTATGCTAAAAAAATTAAAGAAAAATTAATAAATTTAGGATATCGAGTAAAATTAACTCGTGAAAATAATACAGATATTCTGCCAACTTATGGGCCGGATGGAAGAGTGCAATTTGCATATACAACCAAGGCAAAGTTCTTTTTTTCGATACATTTTAATAGTAATTATGTTAGAAATGAATATGAAGGTGTGGAAATATATGTGCCTCCCAAAACTAATTTAGATTTTGCAAGTGAATTAGCTACTAATATAAAAGAAAAAGCAAATACAAAATATTCTAATCTGGAAGATTTTAGGGTGAAGGATGGTGTTTATAGGCGATTTTTGAGCCAGGAGAATATTGATGCAATGAGCGATAGTTTTAGTCAGTTAGGAGTTCAGCTTCATGAGAATATGCATCAAAAAACACCTTATTATTTTGTGTTGCGTGAAACAGGTGGAATGATGACAAATGCTTATGTGGATGGTCGTGATCCGCGTCGTGAAGCAAATGAATTTCATAATAGTTATATCGCTCCAGAATCATATTTAGTTGAATTTGGTTATATGAATCATGATGGGAATTTGGCGAATATTTTAAATAATAAAGAAGGATATGTTGCTGGTTTTATTAAAACGATTGTTGATAATTTGGAAAGGTGAGAAAATGAAAAAAACTTTTAAACCAATTATTTTGGGAACAGATAAAAATGCTTATAGTATGGCTAAGTCGTTTTATGAGGAATACCGCATAAAATCTTTAGCTATTGGTAAAAAAAGGCTTTATCCCACAAAGTTTAGTCGCATTGTTGATGTTTTAACTTTTGATGATTTTGATGTAAATAAAGTTTTTATAAATGAACTATTAAAACTTGGCGAACAATTAAAAGATGAATATGAAAAATTAGTTTTAATTTCCTGTGGTGATAATTATACGGAATTAATTGTTCAAAATAAAAAGGAATTAAAAAAATATTTTGTGGTACCTTATCTTGATGAAAAGTTACAAAAACAATTGGAAAATAAAGATAAATTTTATGAAATTTGTGAAAAATATAAATTAGATTATCCCAAAACTTATATTTGTGATAGTAGCGATGATAATTTGAACTTTGATTTTGAATTTCCCGTTGTGGTTAAAGCGGCCAATAGTATTGAATATCTTAAACTAAGTTTTGTCGGCAAACAAAAAGCTTATTTTGTTGACAATATAAATGAAGTAAAAAAAATAATTGAGAATATTTATCAAGCGGGTTATACTGATAAAGTTATTATTCAAGAATATATTCCAGGTGATGATACAGCGGGTTTTGTTTTAAATACTTATTCAAATCAAAATGGTCGGGTAAAAATGATGTGTTTGGGTGATGTTGTTTTAGAACACTACGGGCCTTATGAAATAGGCAACTATGCAGCCATTATTGCTTCTTATAATTTAGGTTTATATCAAAAATATCAAAAATTTTTAGAAGATATAGGGTATATTGGTTTTGCGCATTTTGATTTGAAATATGATGTGCGTGATGGAAAGTATAAATTATTTGAAATTAATTTACGACAAGGTCGTAGTTATTATGTGACTGGAGCGGGCAATAATATGGCTAAATTAGTTGTCGATGAATATGTTTATGGTAAAGAACAAGAATTAGTTTATAGTAAAAACGAATGGTTATGGTTAGATATTCCTAAAAAAGTGTTATTTAAATATGCTAATAAAAATTATCATGGCAAGTTAAGAGAATTAATTAAAAAGAAAAAGTATGGTTACACATTGTTTTATCGTTATGATTTTTCGCCTTTTCGTTTGGCGATAGTTTTAAAATTACATCAACTTAATTTTAAAATGTATCGTAATTATTTTAGATGTAAAAAATAATTATTTGCAAATATTGTTTTTTTTAGGTATAATTGGTTTTATTATTTGTTTTATAAGGGGGAAAAATGCAAATAGTTCCAGGAGATATAGTTTTAATTAAAAATATTGTTTTTAATAGCGGTATCAAGGACCATGCGGAAAATGGTCGTCCTTGCATGGCTTTTTTTGTTGATAAAGAAGAGGAACAAGTTCATTATTTAATGCTCAGTTCACGCTTAGAAAATGTTGTGATGTTTAATAATTATATCGTTTGTGATAGTGGTGAAAAAACAGGTGTAATTAGTTTAGATTATGTTTATCAAGCTGATTATGAAAACGTAATAGCAGTTGTTGATAATGTGGGGAAAGATTTTTTTAGAATTATGCAAAATTTTGTTCAGAAGTATGGTGAAAATAGTGATAATTGTTATTATATCGATTATTGTTTAGAACGGAGTGAATTTTATTTCGAACATCAGGAAGTGATTGAAAAAATTTTGCGAGAGAGAAAAAAAATGTTTAAAATAAAAGAAAAAAATCATCAAATAATGCATAATAATTATGTTGAGGAAGATCCAATTGCTAAAAAATTAATTAGAAAAAAGCAAAATCAGTATCGAATGAAAAAAGAAAAAATGAATAATGTTGATATGAGTTATTAGTTAAATATAGTTTGTCAATAAAAGAGCACCGTTTGGCGGTGCTTTTATTTATTAAATTCAATTACCCTTCTTTGATAAGCTAAGATAGATATTTCTTCAAAAGAGGGTGGGCGGTAGGGAATGTTGGCTTTATTTAATAAATATTCTGTTAGCATAGGATTTAAAATTAAGATTGGGCCGAGTAAATAAGTTGCAAAGAGATTTTTATCAATAATAAAATTAATTTTTTCTTTTTCTTTTGGAATGGTTAAGGCATGTTTGTCTCGCCCGTGTAAATTACTTGCTTGATTTTTAAAACCAACGACAGTGAAATGTTTTAAGGGACATAACACGTTTTCTTGATAGGGTTGTTTAGATATTCTTTTAGCATAAACTTTATATAAGCCAAGACAAGGAATAATTTCACCATTTTCTTTTTCAATGTATTTTCCAAAATATTCACATGCATTACCAGTAGCTAAAATTAAGGTGTTTTTTTCAATTAACTCTTTTATTTTTTCGGTGTGCGGTTTTAATTTATCGATGATTTTTATTTGTTGGCTTTCGCTTGAAGGACCTAAATAAATAATATCGATATGCCGTCTAGTAAAAGTAGGTTTTTGGTTTAGACGAGTATAAATAACTTTTAAGTTGGGAATTACAAGTTTTAAATATTTGATATGACCTGAATCGCCATACAAGTTGGTATATTCGGGGTATAAAACTTCCATTTTAATCATTTAATTCACCGACAATCTTTGTTTTTAGATTATGTGCATGTTGATAACTATTTGCTTCATAGGCAATAATAATTTTATTTATTTTTTTAAAATTAATTAATTCATAGATATTTTGATAATTATTATTTAAGAAAATAAGATCGTTTTTTATGCCAGCTATTTGTAGGCGAATATTTAAATCAAAGGCGCGATTTCCACAAGCAATAATCTGTTTAATATTTCTTTTTTTTAAAAATTCAAAGTCAGTGTCATAAAGCCAGGATATGTCCTCGCTGCCGTATAATTTATCTAAGCTATCTGTTGTCATTAAGACAACAATTTTATTACCATTTAAATGATTAATATAATCAAAAGTAAGTGAGTTTGAAATAGGATTTTTATTTTTTGTTAAAATTGAAATAATTTCGATTTTTTCTTTTTGATAAGCTACTTCTTGTTTATCAATTAGAGTTGCTTTTTCTAAACCTTGTTTGATATCACCTGGTTTTAAGCCGATTGTTCGAAGGAGGCTGATGGTGGCTGTAATATTATATATATTATAAATGGTGTCAGAAATTAAAGGATATTGATTAATATTTTCTTTTTCTTTGATGGTTAAAGTTTTATCTTTTTTTGAACAAATAAAGTTGGCTTTTGGTTGGGCAAAGTTACATTTTTTACAATTAATTTGACCGATGTGATGATGGTGCCGATGTTTAAATTTTAATGGGGTGTTGCAATTAGGACAGGATTGAATATCTTGAACAATATTAGTGGTTGATTTTTTTAAAACATTTTTGACTGAAAAATAATATTTTTCATTTTTCGGACTTAATTGCGAACTGATTAAATCATCAGCATTTAAAATTAATGTTGTTTGTTTTGGAATAGATTTATTTAGGTTTTTAAAAATAGATTCTGCATCACTTTTTGGTTGACTATAATCTCGAAAAATAGCGGTACATAATAAATGTGTTGGAGTGATATATTGAAAAATATTTTTCGAAAAAAAAGGATCGATCTTAAAAATAGCAGCATCGGCTGTTGTTTTTCCTTGATAATTGGCATTTTTGATTAAAGCTGTGACAATACTAGTCGTGGTGGCTGCATTATTGCTAATTGTTTGGTAGTTATTTTTTTTAAGGACATTGTTTATTAGATTGGTTACGGTATTTTTGCCATTAGTGCCGGTAATAGCAATAACTTTATCTGGTAAATCAAAATGTTTTAAAAAAGTGGGGCATATTTTTAAAGCGATTTCACCAGGTTTGGATTGTTTGTTTTTTGAAGGAAACGATTTGATTAGCGTGTAAAAAAATTTGGCAATTATAAGTGCTAGAAAAAATTTTATTGGTTTTCTGAACATTTTTTTTCACCTCAAATTAGTTATTATAATAGCATATATTATTAAATTAATAAAGAAGACAAAATAGTTTTTCTTATTAAGAGGGGTTTATTTTTGCAAAAAGTTACTATATAATAGTGTTATAAAAGGAGCAATAATGAAAAAAAGAAAACAATTATTATATTTTTTAGAAAAAAAATTAGCGAATGATTTGAATATGACTTATGTTGAAATAGCCAATGCAACAGGTTATCATCCAAAGTATGTTTTACGGATGAAAAAAAAGTTTATTAAGCAAGGGCTGCCTTTAAAGCATGGGAATGTAGGCAAAAAGCCGATTAGTGCGATTTCACCTGAGGAAGAAGAAAAAATAGTTAATTTATATAAAAGATCAAATGCTAGTATAAGACGATTTGTGCAATTTTATAATAAGCGAAGTTATTCTTGTATTTATAATGTTTTAAAAAAACATGGTTTAATTGCAAAAAAGCTTTGACTTTAATTTTGTCTTATTATATAATACTTTTAGGAGGGATTTATGGAAAATTTAAAAGGAAAGACAGGTTTAAAAATTGTAGGCTTAGTACTATTGGGCTATTTGTTTGCATATCAAGGTTCTTATACAGCATTACTTTTATTATTTGGTTTTGCAATTCTAGTTGAAAAAAATGAAACACTAAATTTTCAATTAGGACAAGTATTAGTGCTAAGAGTGCTTTACACAGCTGTACTTGCTGCTTGGGCGATTATCTATCGTTTATTAGGCGATCTTCATGAAATTTTTGAATTTAATCGTGATTTTTGGCACAGCGTAAGAGATTTCAATGATACTTTTGCTGATATTACCTGGTATGCATTTGTTATTCTATTAGTCATGGGCTTGATTAAAGTAATTAAATGCAGTGAAGCAAAAATTCCAATAGTAGCCGGTTTAACTAAAAAGTTAATTGACTAAAAAATAGGTTTTAAGCCTATTTTTTTGTTGAAATTGAATGGGAATTTATTGATAAATTTAATGATGATAGAAAAAGAAAATTTTTGTATTAAATTTTTTTTTTGAGGTTTAAAAGTAAGTTAAAAAGTGTTATAATAAAAAAAATAGGAGGCTAATGATGGAAAAATACTATAAACAAACGATTGATGAAGTTTTAAATAAAGTTAATAGTAAAGATTTTGGTTTAACTAAAAAAGAAGCCCAATCCCGGTTATTACAAAATGGTCCGAATGTTCTTCCAAAAGCTAAAGAAGATACTGTTTTTGTAATTTTTTTAAAGCAATTTGTTAATCCAATTATTTTTATTTTAATTATTGCAGTAGTAATGTCTTTTATAATTGGTGAATTAATTGATGCTTTTTTTATTTTAGGGGTAATTTTATTTAATGCTTTTTTAGGAACTTATCAAGAATGGCAAGCAGGTCGTAAGGCGCAAAGTTTGCAAGATTTAATTAAGGTTAATGTAAATGTTTTACGCGATGGCAAAGAAGTAAATATATGTGCTGATGATTTGGTAATTGGCGATATTGTTTTAATTGCTTCAGGTGATAAAATATCAGCTGATTTGCGTTTGATAGAGGGTCATAATTTAAGTATTGATGAGGCTATTTTAACTGGTGAATCTTCAGCGCCAAGTAAAATTATTGATCCTATTACAAAAGACGTTCCGATTGCTGATCGTAAAAACATGGCTTATGCGGGAAGCACTGTCTTAAGAGGACGTGGTGTTGGAGTTGTAGTAGCAACTGGTGGTGAAACAGAGATTGGTAAAATCGCCCACACTGTTTTAGTTGGCGAATCGACAAAATCACCATTAGTAATTCGAATGGAAAAATTCACTAAACAAATTGCTTTATATACGGCGGTAATTGCTTTGGTTTTAGCAATGTTATTATATTATCGTGGTGAAGCTCCTCAAGAAATATTTTTTGCAGTAGTTGCGTTATCGGTTTCAGCAATTCCTGAAGGATTACCAGTGGCGTTAACTTTTGCTTTGACAATTGCTTCTGGGCGAATGGCTCGGAAAAATGTTTTAGTTAAAAAATTAAATTCGGTTGAAAGTTTAGGAAGTTGTACAGTAATTGCAACTGATAAAACAGGGACCTTAACTTTAAATGAGCAAACAGCAAAAATAATTTTGACACCAAATGATCAAGAATATGAAATTACCGGTGTTGGTTATAATGGCGTTGGTAAAGTGGAAAAAAATGCGGCCGTTAATGAAATTGCCTTATTAGGAGCGGTCAATAATGAGGCATCATTAGAAAAACATAAAAATAAGTGGGAGCATCATGGTGATTCAATTGATGTAGCTTTTTTAGCTTTGGGCTATAAGGCAGGGATTAAAAAAGATTATTATCAAAAAAAAGGTGGAATTCCTTATGAATCAGAAAATAAATTTTCCGCAGTCGTGTTTAAAGACAAAAAACAATTAAAATGGACTGTTAAAGGGTCGGTTGAAAAAGTCTTATCATTATGTTCAAAAATGCGAATTGATGATAAAAATGTTAAATTAGATAAAGAAAAAATAATGGAACAAAATGAGAAGCTAGCAAAACAGGGCTATCGAGTTATTGCTTTGGCAGTAGGTGATTATGATGGTCAGTTAAAAGATGAATATCAAGAAAAAGATATTAGTAAATTAGAGTTTGTGGGATTGGTTGCTTTTATTGATCCGATTAGAAAAGAAGTGAAAAATGCCATTAAAAAATGTGAGGATGCAGGAATTAAAGTAATTATGATTACTGGCGATCATCCTTTAACGGCTTATACGATTGCCAAACAATTGCATTTAAGTGATAATTATTCGCAAGTGACCGATAGTTATGAAGTTGAAAAATATTTAAATAAATCACCTGAAGAGTTTGCTGAATTTGTAGCTTCAAAAACAGTTTTTACAAGAGTTTCCCCATTAGAAAAATTAGAAATTGTTAACGCTCATAAACGGAGAGGTGAGTTTGTAGCAGTAACGGGTGATGGCGTTAATGATGCCCCGGCTTTAAAAGCGGCTAATATTGGTGTTGCAGTTGGTTCAGGAACCGATGTGGCTAAAGAAACAGGGACGATGATTATTACCGATGATAATTTTTTATCAATTGTGGATGGGATTGAAGAAGGGCGAGTAGCATATAGTAATGTGCGGAAAGTTATTTTAATGTTGCTTTCTACCGGAATTGCGGAGGTTTTATTATTTATGATGGCGATAATTGCTAATTTGCCAATTCCTTTAATAGCAGCTCAAATATTATGGTTAAATTTAGTTACCAACGGAATTCAAGATGTTGCTTTAGCTTTTGAAAAAAAGGAACCCGGCATTATGAAAGATAAACCGCGTCATCCGAAAGAGAAAATTTTCAATGTTAAATTACTTGAACAAACTTTTATGGCGGCATTAGTAATGGCAATAATTGCATTTGCTTTTTGGCATAGTTTATTAAATGCTGGTATTGGTCCAGATGTGGCAAGAGGTTATATATTATTGTTATTAGTATTCATGCAAAATGTTCATGTCTTTAATTGTCGTAGTGAAACAAGGTCGCTCTTTAAAATGAAATTTAGTGGTAATCCAGTTGTTTTCATCGCAATTTTTGTTACTCTCGGTTTGCATTTTTTAGTAACCCAAACATCAATGAGTGCCATTTTATCAGTTGAACCGTTATCTTTTGATTATATTATTTATATTTTATTATTGGCAATTCCAATATTGATAGTAATGGAACTTTATAAATTTATGGAGCCCAAACGACGTGGGGAAGAAAATAATTGAGAAAAAAATTTTTTTATGATAAAATTATTGAAGAGGTGTAGTTATGAGAAGAATGAAAATGGATAGTGAAGTAATGGTTTATACAATAATGGTTTTAGTAATAATGTTATTTATTTTATTTTTGCCCCAAATTGATTCAGCAATTCAAGGGTTTTTAGAAGATTGGCGATGAAGACTTTAATTTTTGGATTTTTAGTATTCTTTTTTATTGGTTGTAGTGAGGATATAAAAGAAATAGAGATATCATCACAAGAGCCGCCGCAAGGGGCGATTCAAGTTGATTATGCTGAACTGATGCGGGTAAAAGATATGAAAAATGTGGCGATTGTTGATGTGCGAACTAGTGCAGAATATCAGCAAGGGTATATAGAATCTGCAAAATCAATACCGGTTGATGAATTAGCGAATCATTTAGATAAATTACGGAAATATGATGCGATTGTTATTTATTGTCGAACTAATAATCGAGCGACTCAGGCATATAATTATTTAAATAATTATTTTGATGAGATATATATTTTTTATGAAGGATATGAAAAATGCTGTCAGTGACAGCATTTTTTTAATCATTATTATCGCCATTTTTAAAATTGTTGACGGTGTTACTTATTTTTCCGTGTGCTCGTTTAAATTGTTTATGGGTATATTTTATGGGTGTTTTTAAATAGGGAAAGGCATTAACAAGTCGCCGCGTTAAGTATGATTGGTTTAAGAGTGTTTCTTTTACTTTTTCATTAATTTCACTAGTGTTGTCTTTTTTTAGGGCTTCGGCAGTTTGGGTAACTTTACTAATCACTTTAAGTGAAATAATTAAATCGATTGAAAAGATTATTAGAGCGATAATTGCTGCAATCGCAATTGTTAAAGATGATAGATTATTTAATAAATTCATACTAAATGGATCAATATAAGCGATAAAGATAACACCAAGCGTGCCAAACATCAAGGCATTGGGAAGGCAAACTCGGCCATCAATATTAAATAGTAATTGTGAATAATCCCACCAACGGGTTTTAAAGATTTTTTCTAAAAGATAACTAGTTATATATTCAATGGTTGTTATTAAAAGGGCGGCTAAGATAAAAATAATGAAAAGATCGTGGGCGTAGGGATGTAATAGAAAATGCATGGTAAGGGCTGCTACGCCATAAATGGGGCAGTATGGTCCAATTAAAAACCCCCTATTAGTCCATTTTTTGGTAAAGATACGAACAAAAATGACTTCAATAATCCAGCCAACAACTGAATAGATAAAAAAGGCGAGAAAATATAATAAAAAGTACACAATATCCCTTCTTTCTAGTAAATATTGTATAATTTTTATTTGTTTTTGTCTATAGTAATTTTTGCTTTTTTTCTTGATTGTTTTCGGTTATAATAAAGATAGGTGGTAAAATGAAGATAAAAATTTGGTCAGGAATTATAATAGCAATTGTTTTGTTGGTGCTTTTTTTTATGCAAAATGATCAAACTTTAGTTCCAGATTTGGTAGGAAAGAGTGTTTTTGAATTAGATAATAAAGATTTCATGGTTAATTTTGTTGATAGTTCAAAGCCCAATGGTGAGATTTTAAATCAAAGTATTGCTCCTGGCGAACCATTTAATTCTTCATTAACTTTAGAAGTTTCGAATGGGTTATTAGATTTTTCTTTGTTTCGAGAACATCAAGTTAATGAGTTGGGTCGAATTCCGATTTTAATGTATCATGGTATTTATAATATGAAAAATTCGGAAACAGAGTATACGGGTGGTAATGTTGATCAGGATGGCTATCATCGAACAGCCGAAGCATTTCGCAATGATTTACAATTTTTTTATGAAAATGATTATCAAATGATTCGTTTAGAAGATTATTTATTGGGTGTTATTGATGTTGAAATTGGCAAAAGTCCCTTAATATTAACTTTTGATGATGGTTTAGCGAATAATTTTAAAGTAATTGAAAAAGAAAATGATGAATTAGTAGTTGATGAAAATAGTGCGATTGGTATTTTAGAATCTTTTCGGGAAAAACATCCTGATTTTCAAGTGACAGCTACTTTTTTCTTAAATGGACCACTTTTTCGACAAGTGGAATATAATTATGATATAATTGAATGGTTAATAGAAAATAATTATGATGTTGGTAATCATAGTTATGGTCATCGTGATTTAAGTAAGTTAACAAAAGAACAAGTACAAACTGAAATTGGGCGAATGGATCAATTATTGGTTGAGATAACCGATAATCAAAATGTTAAAGTAGTTTCGCTTCCCTTTGGCCAGCCATATAGTAAAGAACATGAAAATTTTCCTTTTATTTTAAAAGGAAAATATGAACAACATAATTATGAAAATATTGGAACTTTAAGAGTTGGTTGGGATGCTGATTTTTCACCTTATAGTAAAAATTTTGATGTTGAATTTGTTCGTCGCGTTCGGGCTTATGATAATGATGGTCAAGAGTTTGATTTACAAGATGTTTTTTCAAGATTAGAAACAACAAGGTATGTGTCATCAGGGTTTAAAAATGCAGTAGTAGTTCCAAAAGAATTAGCTGATCAAGTTGTAACTGATAAACGGATAATTTTATATGAATAGGGGTGTTATCTTGAATAATCGCGGTTTCGCCATCACGGGAATTGTTTATACACTATTGTTATTATTTTTAGCATTAATTATGGGAATGTTGTTAGTTTTGGGTGCGAGAAAAACTGTTTTAGATAGTTATAGAAATCAAATTCGTGAAGATTTAGATAGGCCGCCATCGCATGAAAATTATGTTCAAGAAAATTTAATTCTTTGGTATGATGCAATTATAAATTATGATCAAATTAATCAAGGTTTAGTGATGGAGAATACGCTTATTGATTTAAGTTATAATAATAATGATGGCGAGTTAATGAATTTTGATTTTTTAAGTAATGTATGGCAAGAAGATAGATTAGTTTTTGCTGGTGATGATGAATATGTATTAACTGATTTAGATGCCAATAGTTTTTCGAGTGATAGTGATTTTACTTTAGAGATTTATTTTCAATTACATGGTGTTTCAGCTGATGGTAATCCCGAGGCCAATACATCTACTTTATTAGGCGCTTATGATGGTCAGGGCTATGGGATATCGTGGGCAACATATGGTAGTGATGATACTAAATATGATTTGTTTGCTGGAATGCGTGATAATGCCAATAGTTCGTTTAATGATGGTTATGAAATAAGTGATTTTACTGAAAGAATACATTTAACAATGGTATATAGTAATACATATAATGAAATAAAGCTTTATATAAATGGCAGATTAAAAGAAACAATCAATGCTTTATCAGGTGATGTAACAGCAACGTTAGGTGATTTAGGAATAGGCTTAAATCAAGTTTTTGATAGTAATTTTAGTGGTTTATATTCAGAAATGGATTTGCATTCAGTAAAAGTGTATGATCGTGGTTTATCAGCTGGTGAGGTAATGCGTAATTATTTAGTTGATAATGGGCGGTATGGCAAAAGAGTTGAAGAGGTTGTCGTCCCAGAAGCTAGCTTGCCAGATAATGAGCATATAACATATATCAATAATCCAACAGAACCAGATTATCCAGCAAATGCCACTCCATGTTTAATAAATACATTAGAATTTACTCATATCTTAGATAAAAGAGATGATACAACATATGCAGTAACAAAAATAGGCGATCAATGTTGGTTTGCCGAGAACTTAGCGTATACAACAGCGACATGTTTAGCTGAGGCGTGGGATCCTTATGATGAAACCACAAACCCATATCCAAGTGCATGCGATACCCACGGGCCAAATGAGGGGTCATTCCAAGGCTCGTATCATGATGGTTTATCAACCGGAATGGTATTATATCAATGGGGAGCAGCAATGGACGGAAATGACGGTCTTTCAGGAGATCCGGTTCAAGGATTATGTCCTGCAGGATGGTATATACCAACTGATGATGAGTGGACTGATTTAGAGCGAGCAGTATGTAATCATGCGGGAAATTCTAATTGTGAAACAGTATTTCCTTATGGGGGAG
>PWIL01000025.1 GCA_003560455.1 Mollicutes bacterium | reverse complement strand
CTATCGTCTAAAACATCAACAATTACAACGCCATGATCAAATTCACGATCTAGAACTATTCGATTATATGCTAATCCCAAAGGATCATTCGCATCAACTAACATCACGCCTAGTAACGGCCTTTGCATTTCCTCGCCTTTTTCTAATACTTCAACAATTTCCATTGCTTTTTCAATTGGAATTGCAAAACCCATCCCTTCAATTGTATCACGAACTATTTTTAAAGAATTAACACCAATAACCTCACCACGATCATTAACTAACGGACCACCACTATTTCCCGGATTAATCGCTGCATCAGTTTGCAAAAGGTCGAATAAAACTTTTTGATTGCCCATATTGACTTCCATCAACCTTGATTTTGCCGACAAAACACCTTTGGTAACCGTTCCGATATATTGTCTTCCAAGCGGTGAACCAACCGTAAATAAGCGTTCTCCTAAATCCATTTCCTGGCTATCACCCAATGAAGCTACTTTCAATACATTTTCTTCCGGCATTCGTAAAACTGCTAAATCAGTAAATAAATCTTTACCAACCAGCTCTACTTCTAACTCTGTTTCATCAGCTAAAACTATCAACAAACTATCCGCGTTTTCAACTACATGAAAATTTGTAATAATATATCCATAATCATCATCAACCCGGTAAACAAATCCCGTTCCGGAACCACCAACGCGTCCTTGTCTTTCCACTTCAATTAAAACAACCGCTTCAAAAACTTCATCTACAGCTGGTACAATTGAATCTTCACCACGAATTTCTCGTCGTTCAATTACTTCTTTCTCAACTTCAATTGTTCCAATAAAATAAGTGGTTGCATACACACCTAACGTAAACGAACCAATCGCAATAATCAAAAACAATAATTTCTTCATAATAATCCCCTCCTAATCTAAATTAACAATATCGCGCCAATTATCTGGAAACCCAATTTTATTTAACACCACACTTGTTGGCACTACTTTTATTTTACCATTTAAAATATCAACTTCATAACTAATTTCAAAAATTAATTCCCGAAATTCATCATCGCTTAACATTTTCTTCATAATAATAACCAAAGCAAATAAATCATTTTTGCCATACACATATTCATCATCAGTTTGCTCTATTTTTAACAATTCGTGATATTTACTATCCGGAATTTTTCTTTGCGTTCTTCTTTCAAATAATATATCCTCATGGGCACATAAATTTCGATAATTAGATAATAAATTTAAATAAATATTTAAAGTTTCCGAATCAACATTATAATAATCGGCAATTTCTTGTTGATCTTCTGTTTTTAAAATACAAAAAAGTTCGGCAATAATCCCCAATGATAAAACCTTAACCATAATCCACATCGGTATAAAGCCATGATGATTAAGATAATGCGCTGTTGCTGTATGATCTTTAGCGTTATTTTTTATTTGTCTTTTCATTTTATTTAAAACATCATGAACTTGTTTAGTCCGATAAGAATCGGTTGTAAAGTTTTTTGGTTCTAAATAATTTTTTTCTTTAATTCCGTATTTTTTAGATAAAACATGACTCATAATTGATTTAATATTATTTTCAACTACTAAAATAAACTTAAACATTGTATTTCTAACTCTTCGATCAAACAAAAACGCTCCATATAACTCTTCAAAAGTTGTTCCAGGAATAAATTTTTTGTTTTTTCCTGATAACATAAATAATCGTCGATAGCCGCTTAGAAAAAAATAATTTTCCCTTAATAAAATATCCTTAGTTTCCGGCCGATCATCAATCGTTAACCCTTTATCTCTTAATATTTCAATTTGTTCATCAATACTTTTAAAAGTTTTATTGCCCATATCATCACCTTACACAATTATATCATAAAATAAAAAAAACAAAACATTAAAAAAAGCGTTATTAACGCTTCTATTTTTTGTATAAGCCATGAACATTACAATAAGCTAACACTTCATAATTATCATTTGGCTTATTAAAACTTGCTTTTGGTTCATCTCCTGGTTTTAAAATTTGGCGAATTATTTCTTTATCAGTTACTAATGCTATCCATTCAATATAATGACTTGCTTCCATTGGATGAATCGTTTCCCCCACTTGAACAACAATTTTATTACCTTCCTCTATTACTTTGGGAATATGTTTTTCAAATACTGTTTCTTCTTCGTTTACAACTAACAAAGTCATATCTTGACCACAACAAACTAAAGTTCCACCACCATTATAAAGCAAATCCACCACATTGCCACAAACATCACATTTATAAATTTCCATGATTACCTCCTTTAATTAATTATAATATAGATTACTAATAATTAAAAGAAATCTTTAGTCATTTTTTTCACATGATTGACAACATCAACTTTTTCTTCTTTTTTTAACTCATCATCCTGCAAATCAATTAATAATTTTATCGCTTGACGCATTCTCTTTAATTCATCTTGTTCATTTTCTTTTTTTTCCGCTTCCGCAAAGTAAACGCCACATTTTTCTAAATACGAACGAACACCAAAGCCATAGCTTTCTTCAAATTCATCCAAACCTTTTTTTTCTAAATCAGCAATAGTTAAAATACCATCTTGTTGTGCTGGATAAACCCAAGTTAAATAATCATAGTGCCAGGCATCGTGCTCAGCAATAATTTGATCATTTTGCACAACATTTAATCGTTTGGGCAGGAGAAGATCTTGCAATCTTGTTTCTTTGCTTAACGGGACTTCTTCAATTTCCAAATTATTTTTTTCAATATAATCTTTTATTTCTTCATAACCGTCTATACCTAAAATTTGTTTTGATAAAATTGTTTGTTGCTGACAATCACCAAAAGTTTGATACCCTGCTCGATATAGTTTGTTAATAGTAGCTGCAGTTAATGGCAAGTAAAAAATCGGTGTTGTTAAAGATGGTTGGCCATTATCTTCTAATTTTTCAAACGCTCTTGGAACGTGTAAACTCTCTAAAGCGCGATACAATCTTTTTCGCGCATTTTTGCCAATTTTTAACCGATCTATCCCATAACTACTATAACGCGTATTTTCAAGACAGTCATAAGCTAAAAAATCAGAAATTGTTTCCAAATAGTTTTTAGCAAAACTCGTTCTTGTCTGACCAACGATTTTTAATTCCGATAATTTATAATCCAATATTTCTGGTGATATTCTTTTTTCCATTTTTTCGCCCTCCTTTGCCGCTTAATATACCACAACAATCAAAAAAAAACAATTATTATTGTTTTTTCAAGGCGATTAAGATTTCTCTTAACTCAATGGCTCGCTCATAATCTAAATTATCGGCGGCTTGTTTCATTTCTGATTCTAAATTATTTAACATTTCTATTTTTTCTTCTTTTGGCATTTTTTTCTCAGTTACTTTTTCATAATTGCTCACTAAATCACGCACTTCTTTTACAATCGTTACGGGTTCGATTTTATGTTTTTGATTAAACGCTTCTTGTACTTCTCGGCGCCTTTTTGTTTCAGAAATAGCACCTTGCATCGCCTCGCTGATTTTATCAGCATACATAATAACCAAACCATTTTTATTACGGGCTGCTCGACCAATTGTTTGAATTAAACTGCGTTCACTTCTTAAAAAACCTTGTTTATCAGCATCTAAAATCGCAATTAAACCAACTTCTGGCAAATCCAAACCTTCGCGTAATAAATTAATACCAACCAAAACATCATATTTTCCTAGTCTTAAATCACGAATTATTTTTAATCTTTCCAAAGTTTTAATTTCATTATGCATATAGGCCACTTTATAATTTGCTTTTTGCAAATAAGCTGTTAATTCCTCAGCCATTCTAATCGTTAAAGTTGTTACCAAAGTTCTTTCGTTTTTTTCTATTTTTTTACCAATGCTAGTCATTAAATCATCGATTTGGTTTTCTGTTTTTCGCACTTCAATTATTGGATCTAATAAACCAGTTGGACGAATTATTTGTTCGATTACGGGAATGTTTTTATTTAGTTCATATTCCCCAGGCGTAGCCGAAACATATAAAACTTTGGATAATTTTTTTTCAAATTCTGAAAAACGTAATGGTCGATTATCACGAGCACTTGGTAGTCGAAAACCATAATCAACTAAAGTTTGTTTCCGGGCTTGATCACCATTATACATACCACGAATTTGTGGAATTGTGGCATGAGATTCATCAACAATTAACAGAAAATCATCACCAAAAAAGTCAATCAAAGTAGCTGGCGTTTCTCCTTCTTCTTTTAATGCTAAATGTCTAGCGTAGTTTTCAACACCGCTACAAAATCCAGTTTCTTTTAGCATTTCAAGATCAAAATTTGTTCGCTCTTTTAATCGTTGATATTCAATTAATTTATTTTGTTTTTTTAATTCTTTTAATCTATGCTCCAATTCTTCTTCGATTTTTTTAATCGCTTTTTGCAATTTTTCTTCACTTGTAACAAAGTGACTAGCCGCAAAGATAGTTATCGTTTTTAAATTTTTAAAACTAACACCACTAACCACATCAAACTCACTAATTCTTTCTATTTCATCATCAAACATTTCAATGCGAATGGCTTTTCCTCGTTGATTAATTG
>PWIL01000155.1 GCA_003560455.1 Mollicutes bacterium | reverse complement strand
ATATTTTTTCTTTTTATTTACAAAAAAAAAAGGTTTTTTTAAAAACCTTTTTCTTCTATTATTAAAACCAATCTGGGAATATCTCTTGCACACAGTCAAGTACTCCCGCGCTAGCATCACCAAGCACAACCTCAACCAAATCTAAAAAGAATGTAATAATAACAATGATGAAAAACACAAATAACGCAGCAATTAATCTTTTTACAAACATTTGTTGAGCTTCTTTAATACTATCTTCTTCTTGTCCCATAACTGCTTTACCTAAATCAACCGCTCCTAGAACAATCAAGATAATTGGAACACCGATTTGTACAAAAAGCACAATTAATTGTAGCAAACTAATTAATTGATCTGGAATTGCATCACAAACCTCACCTGCATCTACTGTAGCCAAAACACTTATAATTTCTAACATAACTTCCTCCTTTAATAAAAAAAACTTCCCTACCACCATAATAAACCATAATCACTTGTTTGTCAACAATTAAATTCCAAACAAGCCCAACATCCGGCCTTTTTTATCGCTCTCTTCAGTATATTGTTTATCAAATCCTAATTTTTTTAAAAACATATTTAAAACCATTATTTCTTGATCACGATCATCCAAAGGTGGTAAATTGAAAAAAACTTTTGTATTCGCTTCATGTTCAAAATCCAAAACATCTTTTGAATTTAACATACTTTGATTTAATACCACTCTTTTATCCTTTAATTCACGCACCTTCTTTTTATGAAGTGTGACAAATTTATTCAATTTTAACATTGAAGGTTCAATTAAATAAACAATTTCATTACACTCTTTCGCCCCAACATCACTCTGATTTAAATCCACTAAAATCACATCAAATTCTTTACACTTATTTAATTCTTTTGGAAAAGATACATCTGTTGTTGTTATCATATCTATGCCAGGCAAATATTTGAAATCTCGCTTATTTAATTCAATAGCTGCTACCGAATAATTCACAGCTAAATGATTTTTCATCATAAATATTAATGATGTCGCACCAGAACTGCTTGTTAAATTCTGGATTCCAATAACAATATTTTTATTACTACTAATCTTTCTGCCCTTTTGAGTTTCTACTTCTTCTTTTTCTTGATTAAAATTAGATAAATTATGAAAATGAGCAACATCACGATAAGTATTAGGATTATTATATAAATACATTATACCATCAATATTTTTAGTAAAATTGTAAATTCCCATAGAAATTAAGGTTGATAAAAATTCGTTTGCTTCTTCAACAACCATATTACCAAGATATAAAATCATTTTATCTGTATCAAGCGCTATTGATAATTTTTGCAAATTACTAATATCTTGATATTCCTTAATTGCCGTTATATCGATAATCATTCGCTGATAAAAAAAGTTTTTAAAATTTTCAGCTATTTCATCAACAGAAAATTCACCATGCATTTCTTTAATTATCTCGATATTTAACGACTGAATAGCAGTTTGATTTTTGTTTGTAATTAAAACGTTCAAATTAACCCTCCTTAATCTCTTTAAAAAAATTTAATTATTAAAATCAATCATCCTTCGTGTTTCACCACTAACAGGAAAAGTCATAAATTCACCAACAACTGGCAAAGATAAACTCAAAAAAACTTCAACCCGATAATAATTTAGATTTGTTTCATGATAAACACAAGCCATAAAACCATCACTCTCGTTATAAACAGTGTTCCAAGTTCCACCACCATCAGGAACTCTACATGCTGTTCCGACTTTAGCAAATGCAGCCGCCCTTCCACGCAATGGTCTTCCTTGGAAATCAGTTGTTCGACGATAGTTAATATTATCCAAAAATTCATTCACTTTCTTTTGAGTATCACTACTCCAACCTTGATTTAATTCTATAATTGAAACAACTTCATTTCTAATTTTAAAAGTTCGCGAATAAATTAGCGAACCAATAAATAAAAATAGAATTAACCATAGAAAAAAGATTACCCAATTAAAAACGAAAGTGTTTCCAGCAGCTTCTTTCATTTAATTCACCTACTAATTTGATAAAAAATATATCTTATTTGTCTTTGCAACAATCGGAAATGTGCCGAATCCTGTCATTGGTATATCGAAAGCAACATAAGTCACTACTATAAATTGCTGATAATGCAACGGCGGTAATATTGTTTCTACATCAGTCGCATATATACAATAATTATGCCGATAATCAGCTGTCATTGTAGATGGCGTAACTCTACTCGCACCACCCCAACTATCTGGACAGCGCGAACCGCCAGGCAAAGCCGCATACCCTAATGTGTCAAACCCATTTACTATTTCTTCCTTGGCTAAATGATTATATCCTTCATATTTTTCAATGCTATGTACGATTAAAACATTAACACGAAAGGCTTTTTGATATGTAATAGTTGCAATCATTATTGCCATTATTATAAAGAAAAAAACAATAATAATATTATACAGATTAATCTGACCAATGCTTTCTCTCACAATCTTACTCCCTTTTTATAAATGATTATTGTCTTTCAACATCTAAAATACACTCATCATACAAACCTGCATTACCTGAAGTGCTAAAATCACATTCTGCACCGTCTCTTCGCCAAGTTCCTCCTGAATCAATACAACAAGCACGATTTCTTGCATTTACAACTAAATTATTGATTAGCGGTGTTGCAATTAAAGCAATAATACCAATCAAAACAATAGCAATAACAGTCAAGTTAGCTTCTCCTGCTGCTTCTTTCATTTTTTTCACCACCCTTCATACTAAATATTATCATAAAATTAATAAAAATACAAGCCTTTTTAAAAAATTTCAATCATCATCATAACCGCAAATAACAACACTAACATTATCCCACCACCTGTACAAAATAACATAGCCATTGTCATTTTTTCCATAGTTTCTAAACGGTCTTTATATTTTTGTTCGCGTGATTTATTTTGCAAAGCAGAAACAGTTCGCGAAAACATCATTAATTGCTGTTGCTTATTTTCTTGTGACCCAAGTCCTAAACGATATAGCAAACGCATCATTCGCATTGAATCACGAACAGGGTATTCTTTTGCAAAATCCATATAAGGATCAACTGATGCATCCCCATCTTCAATTTTGGCAATTAACCGCTCTAAGCCTGGCTTAAAAATATCAGGAGCCGTTTTAATTGATTTACCAAGAGCAACCGGAACTGTATAATGCTGAATCAATATTTCAATACTTTTTAAGTAATATGGTAGCATCAAATTAATATAATATAAATTTCTTTTATAAAACCCTTGTAATTTTAAATATGGTTGTTTAAAAACAAAAAAGCCTATTCCTAAACACACCAAACCAACTAACAAACTGAGTTGTGGCAATAACCACAATGTTGCGACCAATGTCGCTATAATACCATTTTTTACCCGTCTACCATAAAGTTCTTCAGCATCAACTTCTTTTCCATAGCGAACAGATAACAAAAACTTATAATCCTCTTCCATTAGAAACTCAAAATATGGTTGCGTCTCTTTTACAAATTTTTTCACACTCAATTTGTTATTTGCAATTAAAATATATAATAATATTATTGCTATAATTATAAATTCCATTATTCAGCACCTACATTTTCATTATAATATTTTGCACCTTTTAACAAAAAACCCGTATTAATCGCTACAACAAGATGAATTAAAATCACAACTAATGGATTTTGCAATAATTGAATATAAGATTCAATTCCCAACAAAAATTGAACCAACATAACCATTAAATACAAAACAACCCCAAATTGCAAAAATTTACGATAAAATGTAGCACGATCAATTCGATCTCGATAAACATTTTCAACTAACATATCAATATCTAAAGCCATATTTTCTAAGGCGTCACCAGCATCTTTAGAACCTTCATTCGTAATTTGCAAAAATAATTGATGCATATTTTTAACCACATAAAAGTCATATTGACTATCCATATATTCCAATGATTCTTCAATGGAACCACTATCATAAGCCATGTCAATCATTTTACGAACATCACTTTTAACTGGGTCTTCTAAAACTCCTGAATCATAAACGCCTTCTAAAGACTTTACAAAAGCTTGCGTTGTCGCAAACTCCATAATAACATTAGTTGTATAAACCTGAATTTGTTCAAAAATAAATTCACTATAAATTCTCTTACATCTTAAAAATGTTAAATAAGGAATTATCATTATAGCTATTGATGCGTAAATTAAAGAAATAATAACATTATAAAAATACAAGTATGAAATAATAAATGAGCTTATTGCGAAAACAGAGCCTTGAAAAACATATTGCTTTGTCGTATACTCTTGACCTAAATTTTTTACCTTTTCACGAACCGAAGTAAAAGAATACGGAGCATATTTTTCGTATGCACTTACAACATTACTTGAAATATATTTATAAATATTCTCGCCAGTATTACGGCGATAAGCAACAATAAATAAAAATATTGCAGTAACCATTAAAAAGATTCCTAATGTTCCCATCTTATGCCTCCTCTAACAAACAACTAAATTTTAACAGTTTCTAATTCTTCTTTTTCCTCAACATTAACTTCTGTAATAGCTTTTTCACTAATAAACACACCTTGAATTTCTAAATACTCTAACAAATATTTGCTAGGCTTTTTTTGAATTATTTTACCCGAATTAAGTTTGCGATAAATTACATTATATTTTGCTTCATTATTCTCAGTTACATAAAATTCTGTCACCTCAGCAATTTCACGTATAAATCGTTTGGTTTTTTTATCTTGATAACCTCGAACATAAACCCCTAATTGAATATAACGATAAATTGATTTCAAAAATTGATCGATATCTTGATTTGTTTCTAACAAGCTATACATTCTATTTGGAATAGAAGCAGCTTTTTCAGCATGAATCGTTGATAAAATATAATGTCCCGAAGAAATTGAATTTCTAACAGCCATTACTGCCTCTGCACTTCGAACCTCGGCTAATAATATCCATTTTGGATTTTGCCTCATACAAGTAATTAAAACATCTGTATAAGCAGCAATATTGTTGGTTTTCATTGCAACTATATCACGATGCGGAAAAATTCTATCTAAATGTAATTCTAAAGTATCTTCGATAGATATTAACTTTTCATTTTCCTTAGTATGCGATGCTAAGTATTTTACAAATTCTGTTTTACCTGAACCAGTTTCACCACAAACAATTATATTACAATGACCATGAACACATTTTATTAAAAAGTCGTGAATATCTTCGGTAATATATTTTTCATCCAATATTTTTTCTTTTTCCAACCTTATTTTTGCTGGAGTTTTTCTTAATACTACTGCAATCCCATTTTGCGCAATCGATTTATGAACAAAATTCAAACGCAATTCAGAACCCTCAGCATCTAAAAAAGGATGCGCCATATTAAAAGTTTTTCCCATGACGTTTGCACACTGAAAAGCCAATTTTTCCATAAAAACATCATCAACAGTTGATTCTTCCACTCGATAAATACCTTTTGTTAAAGTTTTCAACCATATCTGGCCACCATTGCTATACGAAATGTCCGTAATATCATCATCTTCTAAAAATGGTTTTAATGACCCAAAATCAATTTGAGCAAACATATTATCATGCATATTATATCACCACTATTCTGGCCATAAATCTTCAAAGTCCTGATTATCATCTTGCCCACCACCGCCAAAATCATTACCAAAATCAGGCATATCCCAATCATCAGGGATTTCAAAATCATCATATAATTCTGAAGTCTGTTCAGTGAAAGCTTCAATAAATTGGCGCAGTCTTTGCGAAGACACACTTGTATCACCAACAATTTCAATTGTACCACCATGCGGAACTGGATATAATTCAACATTATAACGACGCAAATGTTTAGATTTTTCAAACAAATCATGAATGATAGGGTCCAACCCAAATATTATTTGTGATGGTGTTCGTCGAGCATCTCTTGTAGCAAAAACATCCTGACCAGAACCATCTCGAACCGCTACAATTTCAACATTTTCAATAAATTTTCCAAAAATAATTCTTTCTGTCTCCGGTTCTACTGCGCTCATATAGAAATCAATTTTATTACCTGGTAAAATAGCATTACCAAAAGTTGAAGCAACTGTAACAGGAAATTGAGTTACAACATCCCCATCTTTTATTTTAGTAAATGGTGAATCTGGCAAATCATCTTCCTCAACTAAAACAGCCCCATAAAACAAACTACCTTTTGGAATCAATGTAAAATAATCTGTATATTTTCCTATAACTGCTGCTGATGATCGCACTACATCTTCACCATGCTGCATTACTATAGGAGAAACATCAACATAATCAATCATTTCTTCAGTAATTTCGGTACCAGGGGGTATCTCAATTGCTGCAATTGGAATATTTCTAATCGGACTAACTTGTCTCGATATTTGAGTATTATACCCCCAATACAAAATAGCAATTATTAATATTACTCCTCCAACAGTCACAATATTCTTATTTTTCAAAAAATCAGTCAAACCTTTCGTTACATTATTCATTTTTTCATTCCTTTCTTTTATATTTGAAAAACATTATTTTATTTGTTCTAATATAGCATCAATTCGATAACGAACATTAAATTTAAACCTCTGATTATCAGTATGTGTCGCTGCGCCAATCTCGCTGCTAATAACCTCCAAGCTAACTTTCGGCGGAATTTCATTAACATCATAAATTGAAATTTCATAATTATCAGTTATAGAGGCAACTTCTGCAAATCTTCGAATAAACATTTCGACAAAAAGTTCTTGATCAATCCGAATAACATCACCAGCACGATAAGCTGAATAATCTAACGCATCATACATTGCTCCCTCTGTTGCTTCTTTTAACAAATGATAATTTTGTTCACTTGTTGTAACTACTCTTTGAAAAAAGAAAACAAAGAAAAAAGCCATTAAACCAAACATTAATACGAATACTAACCACATTGATTCTTTCATTTTTTCCTCCTAAACTACGGGCTTATTAAATCTTCCATTCGACATTTATCAAAACCATTTTCTAAACATGATGCCCGCATATCATATTGAGTAACAAAAGGACTGCGACAATCTTTATGGGTCCCAATATATATTTGTTCTGTACCGTACTGATAAAAATCTTCTTCGCACTCCAAATTACTTACATTATAGGCCCCACTACCACGAATTTGAACAATATCTATTGGACTTAAACTTATTGAGTACAATGCTTGTGGCCCATCAGGCCATGGGGCATAAAGATTATAACCCCCTACGCCTCGATTGTTTGTTATAACAAAGTCAACAACTTCTTCCCATTTCCAATTTTTACCTCTAATTCTACCATCACCAGAAGGACCTGGAAAAGGGGTGTTTAAATCAACAGGCCGAAATTGAACAAACATATCTAAGTCTTCAGGTCTATGAGAAGGAAACTCATAATAGATATAATATGGACAATCATAAGAAAAACATTCCGGGTGCGGTAGATTATCAATGTTAAGACCAAAAACATAATCATTAAATCGATGATTGGGTCCAAATGATTGTTCAGCAAAACGCAATGTAATATCACGTTCTAACACACCATCAGCCGGAATTGGACCCTCTTGCCAATAATGAACCGGAAAGTTACCATATGGTATTTTTATATAATTTTCAACACCATCAGGAAGTTCATGATGCGACTTTGAATCAACAGAAAAATTTGCTCGGGCATCAGCTTTTTCAACATAAGAATAAGTATCTTCATCCAATGTATAAGTAATTGTTTTATTTTTATGATATAACCATCTGTCATTATCAGGATACTCCTCAGTATCAGGAAGACATTTTTCTCCATCAATAACCGCTCCTCCAGTTATTGCAGAAGGAGGAACATTACAATTAAAAAAATCAATTTCAGCCGTCGAACTAGTCATTAACGTCTGACCACCCGCCAAAAATACTTTACTATCAGAAGAATGCTCAATCTTATCTAAACGATAATACTCTGGATCTGGATAAACGCTATCCTGATATGTAACTTCTAACTCAGGGCCTAATTCATAAGTATAAGTAAACTCCTGACAATTCTTTATTTGACTTAAAGCAGTATCCATATCATTACGAGCCTCATTATAAGCGCTTTGTGCGCTACTTGTATCTAAATCATTCGCACCATACGTATCAGACGCATCTATATAGTTGCTTTCAGTAGTATCTACACTTGCAAAATTAGCGACTCGATGAATTTCCCCTTCATTACCAAATGAGCTAGTTTCCCATTCATAATTATTAATAAGAAAATTTGCTCTATCTCTATATTGATTTGCACACCACTGATGAGTCGTATTACCAAGCTGGGGCAAAATGTTAGGTTCAGAATATCTATAAGTTGCACTTCTAACACCCAAAAAGCGAATATTACTTTTATGTATACATTCCCAACCTGCTTCCACTGCATCTTCTTCTTTATAACAAACACCACCAACAAAAGAATAATCAGAGGGACAATTAAATTTCGGGCTTCTCCTATCAGTAACGGGACATGAATCTGGGCAATCATAACCAACTACCCATGGTTCACACTCACAACACCAATCTCCTATAAGGAAGTCGTTTGGTTGCTCACAATAAACATCAGGGGTGGTTTCATATGTACAAGTAACTCTTTCATTATGTTTACCCGAAGGTGATCCGCCACTCCCACATTCATACATCTTTTGTTCTTCATAACAACCTGGTTCACCAGAATGAGAACCTTCAAAAAAATGGGGACAAGAATTATTTGTATAATATGTAGCATTTGCTATCGCTTCTGCCTTATTAACAAGAATTTGCCATTCATCATATGCCGCCCCTGCTGCTTCATTTGCTTTAGTATAATCATCAACAAACTTTATATGATCAATATATAAATCATCATGATCATCATCCAACGGCATTAAGTCCTTATCACGAACAATAGTTGGCCGACAATCAACCTCACCTGCAAACTCAACTGGCCCCCAATTTGGTACTTCTCTACCACTAAATAATGCATGCTGTTGTTGACTAATGGTAAAATGAAAACCGGCTGGAACGTGTAGTTCAGATACTGGATATTCATACCTTAAATCTTCGCGACAATATGCCTTACAATAAGGATTATCTATTAAAGCATCTTTTTGAATATAATGATCTCGAAAATTAAAAGGTGTGGTTGGTGCACTTTCATCACTAACAAAAATACAATCCCAATCATCAATATCTGAAACTAGCCCTCGTTTAGCTGCATCTTCGGTACAATCTGGACAACTAGTAAGTATGTCATAAAAACATTCTTCCGCACCAGCACCACAATAATTATCATAATCTTGTTCCATAATGTCACGACTTTCACCATCAGTCAAGCCACTAATTCTATTTCCAAATTCAGGACAACAAGCTTGATTTTTTATATGCGAATCAATAAAAATTTGATATTTTTCCGGTCGAATAGTTGATGTAAGTACAAGCCCATCTAAAGCCTGGTCCACCAAATTATCACAGTCAGGATCACCATCTGAAAATTCCGCAAACCACCAATAAGCTATCCCTAATCCAGAATCTATCTCCATATCAGTACCATGATTATATTTATTTTCTGAAGTTGGGCCAAAATGAATGCTATAACCATCATGGCTAAGATTCCATATCGTATTTTTTTCAACAGGATCTTGTGCATCTAGTGTTCCATAAGGTCCATACTGCAAAGACCCCGGCTGTAATGTTTTATTTACTTCAGAAGGCGCACGATTAATATAACTTAACGGCCCATCATTTTGATTTCGGATACTTAAAGGTCCTACATTAAAAGAATGTGTTAATTGCCAATTGAAAAGTGAGTCTGTCACCTTCTCTCCTTGATTTACGAATTGGTGAAGTACTGATGCCGATGCTACATCCCATAATTCTTTAACAGTAAAAGCCCAAACAGCTCGGGGTTCAGCAATACTAGATCCAACATCCCTTTCTTGCCACAAAAACCGATACACAGATTCTATAACAATAAAGTAATTTGTTAAATCTACATCCTCAACTCCATCTTTTTTTAATTTTTCTTCAACTTCCGGGTCCGTAATACCCAACTGTTCCACTAAAAACGCATGCAAACATGACTTATATTTATGATCACCACTGCACCAAGCCGGATCTTGATTATATAATCCTCTAACTAAGACTTCGGCAGCAGCACTTGCTTTTGTGGCGTTATTAATTTGGGGAACTGTTACTGAATATGTATTACTTAAATCACTTAAATCAATAACATTATTGGCATATCCTGAATTAGAACCATAATTAAAATCCCATCTTGTACCTAAACCATTTGCACTAGTACTAAACCTTGTTGGATTTTGCCACAAATGCGTCCCTCTTGTTGGCCAGGAAGACGAATGACGAGTATCTTTAACATTTGATACTACTCTTGGACTACCGCCCCCAACATCTTCAACAAAATAAATACGCAAACCGCGCATACTACCGCCATCTGAATTCAATACAAAATTATCTTGCGTAGTAAGATTTCCACCACCTGATCTTGCTCCTTCAACTTCACCCATTATACCTGAATAATTAGCAACAATTTGCTTTGCCTGTACACCGAACAAGACAATAACTAATATTACCATTATTAAAATCTTTCGTAATTTTAAAAACATATTCAGCCTCCTATCAAAAAAAACACAATTTCAAGCATTAAAAACATTACATCTGTCCAAATTATAACATAAAACATCTTAAAAAACTAGGTTTTTTTAAAATTTTACATTTTCTTAATCATAAGTTAAAATCATCTTGCTTCTTTTTTCGCCATTTATAACCTAAAATTACTAATACAACCAAGCCCAAATATAACAAATAATGATAATTTTCTTTTACCAAATCAAACAAAGAAAAAATATCAATTGCCGTCTCAGCATCTTTTTTATCTGATTTTTGTTCTTCTTCATAACGCTTAATAGCGTTTTGAAATTCTTCTCTATCTAGTTCAACTCGTTGCCAACGAAAACAAATCAACATATCCGACCGCCCTCGACATAAAGGATCTGAATAATATTTATTAAATGGCGGGATAGTAATTCTTCTCATTAGTAACACTTCATCCTCGGAAACACATTCTGGATTACTTGGATAAACTCCGAATTCCACAATTTGATCTGCCTCATAACCTTTTATTACATATTGGTTAAATGTATTTGCTTGTTCATAATAAATAAATTTTTCTTCATTTTTTTCAAACAATTTAATTTTTTCATGCAAATTATTAATTCTTATATCAAATAAAACCTTAGAATCACTTTCATGATGAATTGAATCTAAATTTACATTAGCTGCAATTCTTAATAACTTTGACATTTCAACATTATGTTGAACTGACGTACAATAAGCATCAGCACTTATTGGAAACACTAAAAAAAGCAAACTTCCAATAATACCAATTTTTATCATTATATTTCTTGTCATTAATTATCAACCTCGTTTTCTCAATTTAATGGATACTTATATACATAATTACGCACTCGAAAAACTAATTCCAATTTTTCCGCATCTTTTATTCTGGCCGGAACTTCAAAATAGTATTCATTTTCTCGCTTTACTCTAACCGGACGCACACTATTATTTAATCTTACCGTATAAAATTGATCATCAATCCAGTAACGCAATAACCCATATTTATTAATAAATGATTCCAAATTTTCATTTAAATGCTTTACATCTTCATCAACAACAAATTCTCCTTTTAACCACATTAAAACTTTCTCGTAATTAGAATTATAACCTGGGCGAAGATATTCTAAAGATCGATAGCATGAATTATCTGCAACACAATTATTATAAATTAAACGGAATTCATCTTGCACAGCATACTCATCAATTTCAATATAACTATAAATAATTGGTTCGCGAAAATATATTATTTCATCAGTTGGAGTTAAATATTCTTCTAAAATATTATCCGTTATTTGCGGTTTAATTGTAACACTTTCACCAAACAAAGGATTATTGGCAAACCTATGCCCCACATAACGAAAATACATCGCTCTATTAGCAAAAGCGCTAGGAATCTCAAAAATTAACAAATAATTTTGAAATTCATTACCAATCCGGTGCCCATCATAAACAACTCCTAAATCTCTCATTGCCTCACGATATCTTGTTCGATGATAAAAAGTAAAATTACCAATCTCAACTCTTATTCTTGCTCTTTCTAAACTAGCAGTATGGGCTTGTGATTTAACCTTAACATCTAAAACCAGAACATAACGTTCTCCATCAATAATTGGTTCTCCTTTATAATCCAAAGTAGTTAAGTAACTATTTTCAACGCCAATAAGAAAATTATCAATAGTAAAAAAATCGCCTTCTTCTAGTTCACCTTTCTTAGGCAACACACTATAAATTGTAAAAGATACAATTAAAATTAAAATAACACCTAAAGCTTGAACCTTAAAACTATTCTCAACATAATAATATTTAAAGGTCCGATAAATTCCCAGCGTTTCTCTTTTTCTTTTTTGCAAATCAACATCAAAAGAAACTTCAACCTCTTCCCGATCAGCCTCCTCAATTTCCATTTCCTCTAAATCAACTAAAAAATCAAAACTAGTGACATCAAAACCAATACCTGAAATGAAAAATTTAATCACAAAAAGACCTTCTAATATTAATGAAATTAAAACAAAATCACGAATTAAACTTAAACTTTGCACTGTTTTAATGTGTATTTCCATATCTTTTATATAATCATTCAAATAGAAATTAAAAAACAATATTGCTAAAAAAGCAACTACTGAAACAATATAAATTTTATAATTAGGTTTTTTCTTATAAATTAAAACAACTAAAATAGTAACTGTACAAGAAATCACAAAAAACGGAATCAAATAAAATGAATAATTAATTAAATCAATACTTACATTAGAACTTAAATTAAAATTTGGTTGTTGAATTGATTCATTCAAAAAAGATAATACAAGAATAGTTCGCTGCATTAAATAAACAACTGCTATAGTTAACAGCAAATGAATTACTTTAAATGATTTAATAAACAAAGCATAAGGTTTACGTAATATCATTCTATCATCCCCTATTTATAATAAGTATACAACATTAAAGCAAAAAAATAAACCTTTTTTAAAACACAAAACTAAAAGTTAATAAATTTTAACAAAATTGCATTACTAATATATATTTTTTCTTTCGGAATAAATAAATGTCCTTTTAAAAAACATAGATCATTTTTTTCAATTAACTGTTGAATAAGAGGCATTTCTAAATAACTCTTTTGATATTTTTTTAAAAACTCTTTTTCATTTATTCCTTTGATTAAACGCAAACCTAAAATAAATTCATTTTCTAATTTTTCTTTATCCGTTATTTTTTCAACCTTCTTTTCATTTAAAAAATAACCTTTTAAATTGTCAGCATTATAATAACGATTATTTCCATCATAACCAACTGCTCCCATACCAAAACCATAATAACTTTCATTTTTCCAATAGCCCAAATTATGTTGAGCTTGAAAACTAGGTTTAGCAAAATTACTAATTTCATAATGTTCAAAATCTTTTAAACCTTTTACAATCGCATCATACATTTCTATTTCAATATCTTCATCAATATTTTTTTCTTCTTTAAAAAACAAAGTATTTTCTTTGATCATTAAGGCATAACAAGAAACATGCTGCACATTTAATTCGGCAATCATTGCTAAATCTTCCTGCAAATCCGCAATTGTTTGTCCTTTCATACCATACATTAAATCAACACTAATATTATTAAACCCTAACTCTTGCGCTAATTTAATTTTTGTAAAAGCCATCTCCCCACTATGACCTCGACCTAAATATTTTAACAAACGATCATTAAAACTTTGCACTCCAAAACTTAATCGATTAACCTTATCCAATAAAAATTTCAACTTATCAAGATCAATACTTTCGCAATTAACTTCAAAAGTAATTTCACAACCATCTTTCTTTTTAAACAAATCAATAATCGAAAACAATTTCTTTAATTGCGACACACTTAAAACACTTGGTGTGCCACCACCAATATAAATTGATTTTATTTTTTCACCTTGATAATTACTTTTTACTTCAATCATTAATTTTTCTAAATAATCATCAATTTTTTTTAAATCAAAAATTTCTTTTGGAAAATCACAATAAGGACATAAAGAATTACAAAATGGAATATGCAAATAAACTCTTTCCATTAGAACAACGATAATTGACTTGATTCTTCTAAATTATCAAGTATCCCCATAAAGCGCATTTTCTCAATTGTTGTCGCATTTACTTTTCCTCTTTTTTGCAAATCTTCAATACTTAAAAAAGGTTGTTTTTCACGTTCACTGACAATTTTTTTCGCCACTTGTACTCCTAACCCCTCAATTGAACGAAAAGGTGGAAGTAATGTTTTATCATCAAGAACTATAAAATTACTAGCATCGCTTTTTTCTAAATCAATTGGTGCAAACTTTATCCCTCTCGCTAAGGCCTCTTGGGCTAGATACATATCTTCTAAAGTCGCCGCTTCTTTTTTCGAAATTTCATATCCTTTTTCCACTAATTCAACAATTAAATTACGCGTTGCATCGTATCCTTCTAGCATTGCTTCAATATCAAAATCATGACAACGAACTGAAAAATAAGCGGCATAATAATAAACTGGCATATGAACTTTAAACCAAGCAATTCGCAAAGCACTCATAACATAAGCAACGGCGTGAGCTTTTGGAAACATATATTTTATTTTAAAACAAGATTCAATATACCAATCAGGAATATTATGTTCGCGCATCATTTTTTCAAATTTATACCATTTTTCTAATTCCTTACTTGCCTTGCCCTTACGCACAAATTCCATAATCGCAAAAGCATCTTTTTCGGGCATCCCATTATAACTTAAATAAATCATAATATCATCACGACAACCAATAACTTCTTTAAAATTACAAGTTTTATTTTGAATTAATTCTTGGGCGTTACCTAACCAGACATCAGTTCCATGTGACAAACCAGAAATTTTAACTAATTCACCAAACGTTTTCGGCTTGGTATCAACTAACATTGAGATCACAAATTTAGTTCCAAACTCTGGCACTCCTAAGGTACCTGTTTCACACATTATTTGATCACTCGAAACACCCAAAACATTTGGACCTGAAAATAATTGCATTACCTTTTCATCAACTAAATTTATTTTAGTCACATCTTTTCCAGTTAAATCACCAAGCATTTTTAAAACTGTCGGATCATCATGACCTAAAATATCTAATTTTAATAAATTTTCATCAATTGCATGATAATCGAAATGACTCGTTCGCCACTCTGATTTAATATCATCAGCTGGATATTGATAAGGCGTAAAATCAAAAACATCTTTATAGTCAGGAATAACAATTATCCCACCAGGATGTTGACCAGTTGTTCTTTTAACACCCGTACAACCTTTTGCTAAGCGATCAATTTCAGCCTTTCTTTTAATTAAATTATTATCTTCCAAATAGCCCTTAACAAAACCAAAAGCCGTTTTTTCAGCTACTGTACCAATCGTTCCTGCTCTTAAAACGTTATCTGGACCGAAGGTTTTTTTTGTATAATTATGCGCTTTTAATTGATAATCACCTGAAAAATTTAAATCAATATCTGGTACTTTATTGGCGTTTAGACCTAAGAAAGTTGCAAACGGCATGTCATTGCCCTCTTTTATCATTTCAATATCACATTCTAAACACTTACAATCTGGAAGATCATAACCACTTGCATATTTACTTCCGAACAATTCACCATTTTCTTCAAAAATACTTTTTTGACAATTGCCACAATAATAATGGGGTGGCAGGGGGTTTACTTCGGTAATTCCCATTAAGGTTGCCACTAAAGAAGAACCAACCGAACCACGACTTCCCACCAAATAGCCCTCACTTAAAGATTTCGCCACTAATTGTTCTGATATTAAATAAATTACATCAAAGCCCCCAGCAATAATTCCTTTTAACTCATTTTCAATTCGCTCTTCGACTAAAGTGGGCAGGGGTTTGCCATACATTGCATGAGCTTTATCATAAACCATTTTTTTAACTTTTTTATCAGCATCTTTAATTTTTGGCGAAAAAGGAATACCACCAGTATCAATAATTACTTCAAACTTTTCAATTAAATCAGCAATTTTATTACTATTCTCAACCACTATTTCATAGCTTTTTTCTTCATCTAAAAAAGCAAAACTTTCTAACATTTCATTGGTTAAATAAAAATGTGCTGATGGTATTTCTTTAATGTTTTTGCGAGCCAAAGGATGCAACCCACCACCAGGAACTTTTTGATTAATAATTACTTCCCGAAAAATTTTATCTTCCTTGGTTAAATGATGAACATCACCAGTTGCCACCACCATTACTCCCGCTTCATCAGCAACCGCAATTATTTTTTTAATTGTTGCAATTAATTCTTGTTCATTAGCAAAATCACCACTTTGAATCAAATGATTATACAACGGAAGTGGTTGTAACTCAACATAATCATAAAAACGAATAATGTTTCGTAATTCTTCTTCCGTTTTACTGCGTGCTAAAGCAAAAACTTCTGATAAATAACAACCACTACCAATTAACAATCCTTCGCGATGTTTTATTAATTCACTACGAATAATGCGCGGCGTTTTATAAAAATAATCAGTATTAGCATAAGAAACTAATTTAAATAAATTTTTTAACCCTTCTTTATTTTGACAAAGCAAATTAACATGAAAACTACGGCCAAATTTAAACAATTCTTCTTGCGAAACAATTTTTTGCAAATCATTTATTTTTTCATAATTTAAATCAACAATTTTTTTCAGCATTTTGTGAAAAACTAATGCTGTAGCCTCAGCATCATAACTAGCGCGATGGTGGGCTTCTTCATCAAATGGTATTTGATATCGCTTAACTAAAGCAGACAAACTATGCTT
>PWIL01000045.1 GCA_003560455.1 Mollicutes bacterium | reverse complement strand
CATGTTGAACGGGTATATGATTTAGCAATTAAATTTGCTAAACAAGAAAAAGCAAACGAAAAAATAGTCGCCCTAGCAGCTTTGCTCCATGATGTTGATGACTATAAATTTGTCGGTGTGGAAAATGCCAGCAAATTAAGTAATGCTAAAACAATTATGAATAAACTAGAAGTCGAAGCAGAAATGCAAAAAGAAGTATTAGATATAATTGGTAATATGGGCTATAGCAATTACTTAAAAGGTATCAGACCAACAACTTTAGAAGGGCATATTGTATCAGATGCTGATATGTGTGATGCAATTGGCGCCTCAGGCATTATTCGCGCTGTTTTATATGCGGTAAGCGAAAAAGGCAACGGTCGGATATTTGAAAAAGAAGTTTTTCCCAATATTGATATAACTGCTAAAGAATATAACACCAACGTTTCAACCCATGATACAGATGGGGTAATTAATCATTTTTTTGAAAAACTCTTAAAACTAAAAAATTTAATGTTAACCGAAAGTGGCAAAGAAGAAGCAATTAATCGCCATCAAATAATGGTTGATTTCTTAGAACAATTTTTTATTGAAGAAAATGTTCCAGAATGGCAAGAACTATTAGATAACTATAATAAAAAATATTAAATAACTATAATTTAGTTATTTTTAATAAAATAAAAAGATTGAATCTTCTTACAAAAAGTAGTAAAATTAAACTAGTGGAGGCAAAAAGATGTATATAATGGAAACTATTTTTTTTGTGTTTCGACAAATATGGCCGATGATTGCAATCTTATCAGTCGTTTTAATTTCGGTCAGAATAACTGATCTTATTGTTAATAAAAAAAAAATAAATATTTTACAAGACTTAATCAACTTTATTTTTTTAATATATGTCTTAATGATATTTCACGTTGTTACTTTCCAAGATGTTGATTGGTCAACCTATAACATTGTTTTTCTTCAAGAAATATTTCGTTATGAAATAGGTAGTGAATTGTTTTATAAAAATATTATTGGTAATATGGTTATGTTTGTACCTTACGGTTTTTACTTGGCCTATTACTTTAAACAAACCAAACCATACTTAGTTTTTGTTTTAGCAACTATCTTATCAACAAGCATTGAAATAACGCAATTTTATATTGGTCGGGTTTTTGATGTTGATGATATTTTTTTAAATGTATTAGGTGCTTTAATTGGTTTTTATCTTTACCGCTTAATCGTTTTAATGATTGCTAAAATAAAAGGAAGAAAAAATGCAACAATTTGAAATTCATAATTTAACCGAGTATAATATTGAAGAAAGCAAATTATGCCAATTAGTAGAATTAGCATTAAAAAAAGAAAAACTAATTAATGTTAACTTTAATATTATTTTAGTTGATAATCAAAAAATAAAAGAAATAAATCAACAATATCGTAATCAAAATAAAGTAACCGATGTTATTACCTTCGCCTTAGAAGATGAAACCTGGCCGCAATTAAATGAAATTAGAATTTTAGGCGATATATATATATCAATTGAGCAAGCAAAACAACAAGCAAAAAAATACCAACACAGTTTTTTTCGTGAATTAGCTTTTTTAACAATTCATGGTTTTTATCACTTATTAGGGTATAATCATGAAAGTGAAGAAGATGAAAAAATAATGTTCCAAAAACAAGAGGAGGTTTTAGAGGAATATGGTCTCAAGAGATGATTTAAAAAAGAAAGGTCTAAAAAGATTTATTGCTTCATTCAAATATTCAATTCAAGGATTAAAAGTAGCTTATCGTGATGAACAAAGCATGTGGATTCACTTAGTAATTACTATTTTAGCTGTTATTGCCGGTTTTTGGCTTAATATTAGCGCGTATGAATGGTTGATAGTCGTCATTTTAATCGTCCTTGTATTAGGTGCAGAATTGATTAATACAGCGATTGAAGCCGTTGTTGATTTAGTGACCGAAGAATATCATGAATTAGCTAAATATGCTAAAGACCTAGCTTCAGCATCAGTTTTTATTTATTCAATGTTATCTTTAATTGGCGGAGCAATTATCTTTGTTCCAAAATTAATTGATAAATTCTTTTAGGAGGACGAAATGGAAAAATTAAAAAAAATAATTGCCAATGCTTATGCGCCTTATTCAAATTATCAAGTTGCGGCTTGTGTTGAAACGAATGATAAACAATTTTTTTACGGTGTCAATGTTGAAAACGCTTCTTATGGCGCGACTATTTGTGCCGAACGAAATGCCATTAATCAAGCAATTGCAAGGGGGTATCGGAAAGGTGATTTTAAATCATTAACTGTTTTAGTAAATAGTGCAAATCCGGCTTTTCCTTGTTTTCTTTGTCGTCAAACAATTGTGGAATTTTTCCAGCCAGATGATGATTTAATTTTATTAGCTGATGGTAGTCAAAAAAATTATAAAATGCGGGATATAATTGTTCACCCATTTACTAAAAAGGATTTAACATGAAATCAGGATTTGTAGCAGTTATTGGGCGTCCAAATGTTGGAAAATCAACCTTAATTAATAATTTGATTAACTCAAAAGTGGCAATTGTTTCTGATAAACCAGGAACAACTAAACATCAAATTCATGGAATTTATCATCAAGAAGATTTGCAAATTGTTTTTGTTGACACCCCAGGCATCCACAAGCCCAAACATAAGTTAGGAGAAGTTATTAATAAAGCGGCATATCAAAGTTTAAATGATGTTGATGCGGTTCTTTTTTTAGTTGATGCAAGTAGTGAATTAGGAGCGGGAGATTTACGTATTTTAGAAAAATTAAAGCAAAAAGAAACGCCAATTATCTTGCTTTTAAATAAAATTGATAAAATAAAAAAAGAGCAAATTTTAAATAAAATTGATGAATACCAAGCATTGCATCAATTTGCTGAAATCATCCCAATTTCTGGTTTAAAAAATGACAATACCAATACTATTATCGAAGTTCTTAAAAATTATTTAACGGATAATATTGAATATTACCCAAAAGAACAAATAACAAATCGTAGTAAAGAATTTATGATTCAAGAAATTGTCCGAGAAAAAGTATTAGAATTAACTGAAGAAGAAGTTCCACATGCGATTACTTGTTCAATTGAATCAATGCGGGAAACGAAGAATAAGTTTCACATTACTGCTTTAATTATTGTTGACCGCCAATCATTAAAAAAAATTATTATTGGTAGCAAAGGTAATATGATTAAAAAAATCGGCACTTTAGCACGTCAAGAAATAGAAGTATTGCTTAATAAAAAAATATTTTTAGAATTACATGTTAAAGTAATTAAAAAATGGCGGGAAAAAGAAAGTGTTTTACAAGAATTGGGATATGGCTCAAAATGATTGAAAAAACTGAAGGCTTGGTTTTAAGTGCGATTGATTATGGTGAAACTAGTAAGATATTAAATGTTTTAACAAAAGAATATGGGATTATAGGGGTTATTTCAAAAGGATGTCGTCGTCCGAAAAGTACTCTTTGTAGTGCAAGTCAAAAAATGACTTATGGTCATTTTTATATTTATTATAAAAAAGATAAATTATCAATTTTAAAATCAGTTGATTTAATTGATAGTTTTAGTCAAATTCGGATTGATATTAAAAAAATTAGTTATGCGGCTTATTTGCTTGATTTAGCTGAACAAGTATCAAGGGAAAGTAAAGAATTAGCTGTTTTTCAAGAAACAATTAATAGTTTAATTAAAATTAATGAAAATTATGATCCGTTAGTTATTAGTTTAATTTTAAAATTAAGATTTTTAAATTTTTTAGGAGTCGCCCCAGTTATTAATCATTGTGCATTATGCCACTCTGATAAAAAAATTCAAACTTTGTCTCTTAAAAGAGGTGGATATATATGTCAAAATTGTTATCAAGATGAAAAAATATATCAGCCTAAAACAATTAAAATGATTAGAATGCTTTATTATGTTGATATTAGCAAAATATCAAAAATAAATATCAATCAAGCAATTAAAAGTGAAATAAATGAATTTTTAGAAAATTATTATCAAGATTATACAGGTCTTTATTTAAAAAGCACTAGTTTTTTAGAAAAAATCGAGCAATTAGAAAATTAATGAAAAAAGTAGACATTTGAGTCTACTTTTTTGTTAATTTAATATGTTAAGAATATCGGTTATTTTCTTTTGCAAGTTTTCATTTTCTTGTTTTAATTCTTCTTGTTTTTCAAGTGCTTCTTGATATAGTTTTTCAAAATCAGGTTGATTAATTTGTGTTTCTTCTTCATTTTTTTCTTCAACTTCTTCTTCAGTTGAATCATCTAAACCTAAATCAAATTCATTTTGATTTGAAAGAGGCGTTTCATCTTCTGTTGTTTCTTCATTCTCATTTGTTGCTGGGTCAGGAATTTCATGAAAAGATGGTTTTGCAGTCTTTAGAATTTCTTCAACTGTTGGTTCAGAGTATGCATTATTTTTTTCCTCGGTATTTAATTCCGGTTCATCAGAAATTTCCTCTTGACTTTCTTCAGTATTTAATTCCGGTTCATCAGAAATCTCATCTTGACTTTCTTCAGTATTTAATTCCGGTTCATCAGAAATTTCCTCTTGACTTTCTTCAGTATTTAATTCCGGTTCATCAGAAATTTCCTCTTGACTTTCTTCAGTATTTAATTCCGGTT
>PWIL01000021.1 GCA_003560455.1 Mollicutes bacterium | reverse complement strand
TCATATCTTCCTTTCCAGTAAACTTTATTTGGTAACTATTAAACCATAATTCCCATCTTTTCGGCAATATAACACACAAACTGCCTCTTCATTGTAATCGTAATAAACAAAAAAATCATGCCCCAACAAATTCATTTGTAAGATTGCTTCTTCTTCATCCATTGGTTTCATTTCAAGTTTTTTTCTTTTAACAACTTTTTCTTCAGTTTCTTCAGTTTCAATGTTTGCCATTTTAAATTCTCGCAAATAATCTTGATCTTGCCTTTTTTGCATTCTTGTTTTATTTTTACGAATTTGTCTTTCTATTTTTTCCGAAACCAAATCAATTGCCGCATATAAATCTTCGTGTCGCTCTTCACCTCTTAAAATAATTTTTTTAATTGGCATTGTTACTTCAATAATTTGTTCTTTGCCCGATGTTCGAACATTAACATTAGCTACTACACTCTCACTATCTTCTAAAAACTTGTCTAATCGACCAATTTTTTCTTCAACATACGACTTTATTGCCGGTGTTAATTTTAAATTTTTTCCATGAATGTTTATTTTCATTTTTTCACTCCCATTTCTTATCTAATTATAACACACTTTTAGGAAACAAAAAACAACAGTTTTAATTTTTCAAACATCAAAGTTTAATTTTCAAACCATTAATAAAATTTATAAAAAAACAGATGTTAAACTTTACTTGGGGTGGGGCTTTTGCGGGATTGGTTTCAAAGAAGAATTCATAGTTTTATCATCAAACACAAACAAATAAATGATAAGGAAATATTTGATTATGGTTTAAGCGGTTTAATAATTTTAATTGAAAAAACATTTTTTTTAATTTTTTTCAGTTATTTATTCAACTTGCTTTATGAAGTCTTTTGGTTAGTGTTATTTTACTTACCAATCAGATTATTTTCTTTTGGCAATCATTTTCAAAACAAAAACTCTTGCACTTTATTTTCTTTAATTTTTTTTATTGGTGGTGCCTATCTAACAAACTTTTCAATCAATTATCCAACCTGGATATTTCTTTCAACTGCTTTTTTCATAATAATTAAAAGTCCCCAACAAAAAAAGCGCCAATTAAATAAAAATCTATATCGTTTATTACTAATCCTAATTTTATCTTTTTATTATTTTTTATTACAAGCAAATCATTTTCAAAACTACATTTTAGTTGCAGTTATTCTGCAAACCCTTCTACTAACCAACATTCTATTCATAAAGGAGGTGAAACAATGAGTTATTTAATCGCCAATTTTCTTGGATTCATTATTACTAAAATTGCTTTAACTAGTTCAAAAAGTAGCATGCTTTTTTATTTAGAAGAACCCGAATTACCAAATAAATTAATCCAAAATAAATAATTCCTGCTTAAAAATTTGATTAGTAATTGTTGTCTTAAGTAATAATTTATCTTCTTCATTGATTATTTTTTGCACTAACGCCAACCCAAAGCCCCGCCCCCAACCTTTAGTGCTAATTTTTTCTTCCATAAAATTTCCAACCATTTTTTCACCATAATTATTGGTAATGGAAAAAACAAACTTTTTTTCAAACTGATAAATAAACACCCCTACTTGGGGGTTTTTATTTTCTAAACTAGCCTGTTTTGCATTATCTAATAAAATTGCTAACACTTTTGCAATTTTATTACCAAACACAAAAGAATAATTCGGCCATGGCAAATCATCGGCAATCCAAAAATTAACCTTAATCTGGAAATTATTTAATTCCTCTATTTTATTTTCTAAAACACCCTTTAAACCAACACTCGGTAATTTAGAAAATCTAATAGCAATTTGATTAGTTCGCAATTGCTCATCAATATAAGCACTTGCTTCTTTATTTTTAACATACTGTCTTAAAAAAATTAATTCATTTTGATATTCATGTTGATTTTTGTAAAAATCACTCATTGTTTTCTCATACATCCCTAAACAATTTACTAATTTATCATATTCTCTAACAACTTTTGAAAACTGCAATTTTTCTTGAAATAAAAATACTAAAAAAATACCAATTACAAATAATAATAAACCCGATATTAAAAACTCTAACCATAATGAAACTTCATAGTATAACCGGTGTAATAAAAAGCCAATAATCGCCACCAAACAAAACAATAATAAACCAAATAACCAATTATTTTGCCAATAATCTTGATTAACTTTTTTCCAAAATTTTTTTCCAATTAAAAAAATCAAATAACTTAATAAGCTAATTAAAATATTACTTATTAAATTAGCCGATACATTTTCCCAAAATAAACTTAGCACTAAAAAATAAATTATTTCTGCAAAGGCAAAAATAATAAAAATTAACAAAACAACCGAAGCTATTCGTAACAAATGAATTTTACTAATAAAACACAAAAATATAATTAACAAAACATAATTACTTAAAATGCGATAATAATGAAAATCATATTTAAAAAATAATAACAAACCAAAAACAAAACCCCAAATAAAAAACCGATAATCAATTTTTAATTCTAAAATCCGAAAAGCTAAATATAAACAGGTAAAACTAGTTATCAAACTACTAAGCAACATCAAACTTGCTCCGCATTAAATCTGTTTCCATGCCATTATCAAAAATAATGAGTTTTTTTCTTTGATTACAGGCTGAAACTCTTTTTTTATTAACCAAACAAGCCCGATGGCTTTTGACAAAATTTTCCGTTAATAATTTTTCAAAAAAATTTAATGGTTTATTGACAAAAAACTTTGTTTGTTCAGTTACTATCACACTTTTTCTTGGTAAAGTTTCTCGATAGATATAAAGTATTTCTGATTCAAGTAATTGATAATTAATTCCCTTAGCACTAAACTTAAGATATTTTTGACAATTTAATAGTTTTAAACTTTTTAAAATAGCTGATTTTAATTTTGCTAAATAATCACTATCTTTAACAATAAAAGTTAATATTTGAAATTCGTTTTTCAAAACTTCCAAACCTTTTTCTTCATAAGCCGTTAAAAAAATAATAACACCATTTAAATCATGTTCTCTAATAATTTTAGCTGCTTCAATTCCGGTTTTTGTTTTAACACTAATATCTAAAATATAAATTTTAAAACCAACTAAATTTTTTATTTTCTCAAAAAATTTATCATCGTAATCAAAAAAACAATGTTTTTCATAATCAAAATCTTGATTAAACATTGTTTTATCAATTTCATTAGTTACTTTTTTAATAATCTTTGGATGATCATCACAAATAACAAAATTTAACATAAGACCCCTCAATTGTGAAAAATAATATCATTTTTCTGCAAGGGTCGCAATTAAATTAACTCTAGGTTAAAAGTTTCAACATTTCTTTTTTATATCCTTCGACACCTTCTTGATCAAACGGATTAACTTTTTCTAGATAACCACTCATCACACAAGATAACATAAAAAACTGTAATAATTGTCCCATTTTAAAGGCATCTAATATACCAACTTCAATAATTAAATTAGGAACTCGTTCTTGATGTGCAATTGTGGTTGCTTTTTGCGCAATCTTATTTATTTCACTTAAATTCTTTCCATACGCTGGAACCATTATTTCTACTTTTTCATCGACAACCAACACCGTTTCAAAAACATTTTGCTTTCCTTCTTGTAGATATTGACCATAAGAATGCAAATCACGAGTATTGACTAAACCGGCTGGGAAAATTCCTTGATTATTTTTTCCAAGTGATTCGGCATAAACCTGTTTAACCCATTCTAACAAATGATCTAATTTGGGCTCGTAAACAACATATGCTTCAATTTCCTTGCCCGATTCAATCATTTTTTTTCGAAATAAAGCGTATTCTTTTGCTAAGTCTTGATCAACTGCTTTTGCACCATCTAATAATTCTCTTATATCAATTCCTGCAACAGCAACTGGTAAAAGTCCAACCGGAGTGAAAACAGAAAAGCGACCTCCCACATTATTAGGAATTAAAAAATAATCAAAACCTTCAGGGACAATCTCTGGATTGCTCGTTGTATAAATAATTCTTTTTTGCAATTCACTATCTTCATATTTTTCAGCCATTAACTTTTCTAATTCTTCTAAAACAACTTTTGTTTCTAAAGTGCTTCCTGATTTAGAAATATAATTAATTACAATATCTTTATCTTTTATTTTTTCTTTTAAATTAAACAAATATTCGCTTGATAATGAATTTCCTACATAATATATTTCTGGCTTACTATCAACGAAATAGCCCTTTAATGATTCAATAATTGCCTTAGCACCAGAATAACTTCCACCAATTCCAACTAGTAAAAAAACATCACAATTTTCTCTAATATATTGACTTTTTTCAATAATCTTAGCAATTAAACTTTCTTCGCTTAATTTTTCAAGATTTAACCAACCAGTCCAATCTTGATGTTTTTTTAAAAAATCCGAAAAATCAGCAAAACTTTCCTTTAATTGATATTTACTATCATAACTTAATTTCATTTTTTCACGCTCCTATTATAAGTATATCACAAAAAAATAAGTCAAACGACTTATTTTAAAATAATTTTCTAAATATTTATTATACAATTTACTCATAAACTACCTTTTCTAAAAAAAATAACCCCAAACAAGGACTTTACTCCTTGTTTGGGTAATTTATTCCTCTTTTTATCACTATATTTTTAATTTTATTTTTTATTGCAATCATTTGTCAT
>PWIL01000164.1 GCA_003560455.1 Mollicutes bacterium | reverse complement strand
TTATGTTTGGTAATATCTTCTAATGATGTTATAAAACTAATTAATAATTTTAATTTATCAATTGTGTATGAGTCATTTTCGGCCATTTTTTGATTTAAATTAGGCGTTCTTTTAAATAAGGTTGTTTTTAAGTTTGGATAATCTGGTGGATATTCGTCAATTCCCATACTATCAACATCAATAAAAATGGGATTTTTATTTTTATCAATTAAGATATTTTCGACTTTAACATCATTAACAATAATGTCATTTTGATGTAAAAATTCTAAATTTTCAAATAAACGGCGATATACTTTAATTAAACGACGCATATCATTCACTTGGTTAACTTCAATTGAATCATCGATTTTTGACATTGTATAGCCCCTAAATTGGCCGTCAACGTTAATAATACTGTTTGGTTTAATCATTATGTGATTTGGCATGTCTTTTTTAGCTAAATTGATTAATTTATATTTTTTTATTTTAATATCCATAATTTTACCTAAATATTCTTCAAATATTTTAATTAATAAATCATTACTGTAAAAATATATTTTGCCCTCAAAACCACCACGGTTATAAACCGTTAGATTATCTAAATCCTTTTTTTTAAAATTTATTTCTTTCATAAAGTCCCCCTACTCCCCATGTGGGTGAAATTTTTGATAGTTTTCTTTTAATTTTTCTTTACTAACATGCGTATATATTTCTGTGGTTGTGACATTGGCATGACCAAGTAGTTCTTGAATGATGCGCAAATCAGCTCCTTGATCTAATAAATGAGTTGCAAATGAGTGTCTTAAAACATGTGGTGAGACCTTTTTTTTAATGTTTAGTTTTTTTCCTAAGTCACTAATTATTTGATAAAAGTATTCTCTGGTTAAATGGCTTCCTTTTTGACCAATAAAGACATAATCAGAATGATGATTTTTAAGTATTTTAGGTCGATTTTTTTCAATATAAGTTGTTAATGAAGCAAGGGCGTAATCACCAATTGGAATTTGTCTTTCCTTCCCTCCCTTGCCCATTACTTTTAATAATGCCATATGGAGGTCGATATCGTTTAATTTTAAGTTAATTAGTTCACTGACTCTAATTCCGGTTCCATACATTAATTCAATCATTGTTTTGTTGCGATATTCAAAATGATTTTGACAGTCAATGTTTAAAAATTTTTCGGTTTCTTCTTTGGTTAAAACTTTCGGAACCTTTTTGGGAATTTTTAAGTTTTTAGTAAATTCAAATGGCGATTTAGCGATCTTTTTTTCAATTAATAAATATTTATAAAAGCTACGGATGGCTGATATTTCGGTGTTAATCGAAGTTTCTTTGATTGTTTTTCGAAGCCATGCTAAATAATTACTAATATCATTTTCATTTATTTCTAATAAGTTTTTTTGATTAAATTGATAAAATTTTTGAATGCTTGTTTGATATTTTAAAACGGTATGTTTACTATGTTTTTTATCAATTAATAAATAATTAACAAATTCTTGAATTAAAGTCATTTCATCACCTTTGGCGCTATTATAGCAAATATATTTAAATAATACTAGTTATGGGCAGGTGCCCCAGACTGGTTTTGGCAATGTCCAGGCATGAGTAAGAAAGTCAAAATCCGATGGCTGTGTTGATATTTTACTTACACACCAACTACTTAAATCTTGATTAAATGAAGTTGCACCAACAAAAAACGATTCTCTTCTCGCATCTTGAAATACATTTAATACAATTGGCATGACAATTAAAAAAATAATTGCTAAAACCGCAATGACAATTAATAATTCTGTTAAGGTAAAACCTTTTTTCATATTTACACCTCTATTCTCTTTAATTATAGCATAAAATGAATATTATTTTTAAAATTTATTTTCTAATTAACTTTTATTTTACTATCAAGCTAATATTTGTTAAAATAAAGCCGAGGTGAAAAAATGCAAAAACCTTTAGCAAATAAATTAAAACCGCAATCATTAAAAGAAATAGTTGGTCAAAAACACCTAATTGATAAAGACGGTGTTATTTATAAATTAGTTAAAAAGAAAAAATTAGTTTCTTTAATTTTTTATGGACCATCAGGAATTGGCAAAACAAGCTTAGCAAATGCAATTGTTCATGAATTAAATTTAAAATACCGGGAATTAAATGCAGTTATTAATAATAAAAAAGACTTTGACATTATTTTAGAAGAGGCCAAAATGTTTAATGGTTTAGTCGTAATTATTGATGAAATTCATCGTTTAAATAAAGACAAACAAGATCTTTTACTGCCCCACATTGAAAATGGTTTAATTACCATCATTGGTTTAACTAACGCTAACCCTTTTCATAAAATAAATCCAGCAATTCGTAGTCGTTGTCAATTATTTGAATTATATCCTTTAACTGAAGAAGAAATAAAACAGGGATTAAAAAATACTTTAAAAAAAGAATTTTCTGATTATCAATTAACTAAAGACGGGGAAGCTGCTATTATTAAACTAGCTAATTATGATTTAAGAAATGCGATTAATACTTTAGAACTAGGTGCTGTAATATGTACTAATAAAAAAATAAATAAAAATATAATAGAAAAAATCAATAACAAACCAATTTATTTAAGTGACAAAAATGAAGATAATTATTATGACATGTTAAGTGCATTCCAAAAATCAATTCGGGGTGGTGATGTGCATGCTAGTCTTTATTATTTAGGGCGGTTAATTGTGCAAGATGATTTAGACAGCATAATTAGAAGACTAACAGTGATTGTCTATGAAGATATAGGTTTAGCAAATCCTAATTTAGCAACCCGCATTAACTTAGGCGTTATGGCCTGTGAACGAGTTGGTTTTCCAGAAGCGAGAATTATTTTAAGCAACTTAGTAATTGAAATGGCTTTGGCACCAAAATCTAATTCAGCTTATTTAGCGATTAACAAAGTTTTATCAGATATTGAACAAGGAGCCAGTTATCCAATTCCCAAACATTTAAAAAATCATAGTCAAGATTATAAATATCCCCATGATTATCAATTTAGTTATGTTAAACAACAATATTTACCTAATCAATTAAAAGAAACTTATTATTATCCTAAAAAAAATCAAAATGAAAATCATTATGCCAATATTTTAAAAAAAATACAAGAAAAAAACCGTTAAAAACGGCTTTTTTTTATGCTTCAATATATTGTTCGCCTTCACCACTATATAATTGAATAAAAATAAATATATGTAAATAAAGAATTAAAAACCCAATAAAAGCCCAACCAATAATCGGAATAATAACACCTAAAATCCAAAAATAAGTATTGCCATAAACAGTTTTACCACCAACATTTAAACGATCAGCAATCGCAACCGTTATTTGAAAATAAAAGACCATTATCATGACAAAAAATGGGAAAATAAAGGCTACAAAACCAATTACCCAAACCCACCATTTTGCATACCATTCATTTGGATCAAATACTTTTAAGAAATAGCCCAAGATAATTGATTTTAAAAATCCCGAACCTCCTAAGTAAATAATTAACCAAACCCACCAATTTTGTCTTTTTAATAAATCCATTTTATTTCTCCTTTCTTTGCCATTTGGCAATTAAATTAAGGGCGTCTAATGGTGTTAATGTTTGTAAATCTAAATTTTTTATTTCTTCCGCAATTTTTGATTTTTCAACAATAACTTTTTGATTTATTTTGGCATCCCTTTTTTGATCAGTTTGCTCATAAATAGTCAAGATATCATTAGCTCTCTCTATTAAATTATAAGGCATATTTGCTAATTTTGCAACATGAATTCCATAACTTCGATCAACACTGCCCCTTTTTATTTTATACAAAAATGTTAGTTTGCCATTTTCTTCTACCGCACTCATATGGATATTTTCTAATTTTTTTAAATGATTTTCTAAATCAGTTAATTCATGATAATGCGTTGAAAATAAAACTTTCGCCCCAATATAATCATGTAAATACTCAATAATTGCTTGGGTGATGGCTATTCCATCAAAGGTTGCTGTTCCGCGTCCTAATTCATCAAATAAAATTAAACTATTTTTGGTTGCATTTTTTAAAGCATAATTTGCTTCATTCATTTCAACCATAAAAGTTGAATCACCTTGTATAATATCATCACTAGAACCAATTCTAGTATAAATAGCATCAATAATTGGAAGATTTGCTTCATTTGCAGGAACAAACGAACCAATTTGAGCCATGATGGTTGTTAGGGCCATTTGTCTTAAATAAGTTGATTTACCAGCCATATTTGGACCAGTAATTAATTGAATATCAACTTTTTCATTTAAAATAATATCATTTGGGACAAACTGAAAGTCGCTAACTTTTTCAATAATCGGATGACGGCTTTCTTTTATTTCAATATTAGTACTAATTTTGGGTTTAACATAATTATTTTCCTCAGCACAAACGGCAAATGATTGAAACACATCTATTTCACTAATAATATCCGAATTATTTTGTAAAACCGAAATATATTTTTTAACTTCTTCACGAATTTCTAAAAATAATTGATGTTCTAATTCGATTATTTTTTCTTCGGCATTTAAAATTAAAGCTTCTTTTTCTTTTAAGATTGGACTGATATAACGTTCACAATTGCTTAATGTTTGTTTACGGTCATAATTGTATTCATCTTTCACTAAATGAACATTAGCTTTAGAAACTTCAATGTAATAGCCAAAAACCCGGTTATAGCC
>PWIL01000047.1 GCA_003560455.1 Mollicutes bacterium | reverse complement strand
GGGCTTCAGCGGCACCATGAGGGAAGTTGCCTACCGCTACAATGAACTTTACTGGGCAGGCATGGATGAAAACTGGGAATATGCTGAATACGAGAGAGAGCACATCGAGGAAGCTATGGAGCAAGGCTTTGTGCGACGTCCTGAACACGAAGCATCATCACAACAGTTTATGAGCACTGCCTTACCCCAGATGGAAGAAGTAATACAAATGGGAAATAAAGAAAGATTCCAGGAAAACTTCACCCGTTTTACTGCAAGTTGCAACACATGCCATGCAATGGAAGCCGTAGCTTTTATGACTGTTAAGATCCCTGAAGAAAGACATACTGTTATCCATTTCTGATTTAACTACACAAATCAAATTATTTAAAATTGATTAAGGCAGGTTGACGAAAATCAATCTGCTTTTTTTCAATCAGGTGGTGATAAATTTTAACATTTTTTTTGTTTTAATACGATGTATTATTTTGAAACATTATGAATAACGCGTCTAAGTTGCATACAATGTTTTTTTTCTTAATTTAGTCGCCTGAAAGTCTGATATGTCAATGTTTACAATTGATACAGAGTTATCGGAGTAGTAACTTCCGCATAGACAAATAATTAGGTATTCAAATTCCGAATTAAACCAGAACAACTAACAGACTCCCAAATTCTCTTTTTTGTGAAAATATATACAGCACATGAAGAATAAACCTTACAAACCACAATCTGGCTTCCTGAAAAAACAATTTTTAATGCCGGCATTTTTGTTGAGTATGATGGCGATGATCGCAATTATCTCACTTTCATCCTTCAATGAAGCACAGGAAATTCCGGATGCAGACACACTGGATATTGAAGAGGTCATTCTCGACACTGATCCTGAATCTGCATTAATGGAGGAAGAAACCCCGGAAGAAGCCATAACGGATACTGATATTGCTTTTACCCGTGGAGAATACACCAGCCGGCAGATACGCCTTGGCGAAAGACTCTTTAGCGGGCTTGTACCTTTCAGCAGTGGTCAGCACGATTGTGCATCATGCCACTACCTGCAACCCCAGCAAGAGATAAACTGGAATCCTGCAGCCTATGAAATGGCTGTACTTTGGAATCAAAATCCTGACTACAGTATCATGAATATAATGAATAATCCTGTCTCTGTCAGGTTAATGGAAGATCACGCAGGAATGACCATTACCCATGAAGAACAACATTTACTGGAAGCCTGGTACACCAAAATTCTTGAACAAGGCCCCGGAGAACTAAAAGCATATCCCATAAGAGCCTTTATTTTTTGGGGACTTGGCGCATTGATGCTGCTTGCACTTATAGATCTTATTATTACCCGTAAAATCAAGTTCAAGGGTATTCATGTTCTTGTGTTACTTGTGGGTATTGCCGTGCACGGTCAGTTTGCCATGGCAGAAGCCCAGAGCCTGGGAAGGACAAAAGGATATGCGCCCGACCAACCTATTAAGTTTTCTCATCTGATACATGCAGGCGAAAATGATATTGATTGCCGCTACTGCCATTACATTGCCGATTATAGTCTTTCCGCAGGAATTCCATCCAATAATGTTTGCATGAACTGCCACAACGTAGTCAGGAGCGGAACACTCAGCGGAAGTTTCGAGATCAATAAAATTCACAGTGCAGCTGAAACAGGCGAACCTATCGAGTGGATCAGGGTGCATAATTTACCCGACCACAGTTTCTTCAGCCATGCACAACATGTAAATGCAGGAAAACAGGAATGTTCTGATTGCCATGGGGAAGTGGAAACCATGCACATTGTGCAGCAGGTAGAAGATCTCTCTATGGGCTGGTGTCTCACCTGCCACCGCGATGAGAATGTGGATTTCCTTGACAATCCCTATTTCGGAATCTACGAAAAATTGCATGAAAAAATACGCAATGGTGAGATAGATGCCGTTACCGCTGCCGATCTGGGTGGCGAGGATTGTATGAGTTGTCACTACTAGTTAAGAAAATAAGTAATTGAGAAAATGGGAAGTGCAGAGATACTGAGATCTTAATTGCTTAATAAATGAAAAAAATAGCCAAATAACAATATGTCATCAATGGAAAAGAAATACTGGCAAAGCATAGAAGAAACCCGGGCGGATTTTAAGCCCGAAGCAGAAGAAAAAGAAACTTCTATGATGGAAGTACTGGCCAATGAAGCCAATGACAAATCATCGTCGCGCCGAGATTTTCTGAAATGGTGTGGTATTAGTTTTTTTTCTGCCACGGTAATTTCAGCCTGCGAAAACCCTGTAAAAAAGGCCATCCCTTACCTGCACCAGCCTGAAACCCTTACTCCCGGAAAAGCCAGCTGGTATGCATCATCACTCGTTGATGGCAACCAGTTTTGCAGCGTGCTGGTAAAAAGCCGCGATGGCAGACCCATCAAAATTGAAGGCAACGATCTGTGCAAATTCACAGGTGGCGGCACCAATGCCATTACACAGGCATCTGTTCTGAGTTTATATGACGATGGTGCGCGGTATAAATTCCCAACCAAAAATGGTGAAAAAATAAACTGGGAAACAGCTGATCAGGAAATAAAGAATGCACTCAGGGAAGCCGGTGAAAAAGGTAAAAAATGCTACCTGGTAACTCCTACCCTTTTGAGCAGTTCTGCAATTGAACTTATAACTTCTCTTAAAGCAAAATATCCCGCACTTGAGTTTGTGAGCTGGGATGCTGTAAGCTACGAAGCTATCAGGCAGGCGCACAATCAAACTTTTAACTCCCCGGTAATACCTGATTATCATTTTGATAAGGCAGAACTGATCGTAAGCTTCAGTGCCGATCTTCTTGCCACATGGCTTGCTCCCATTACTTTTGCCAATCGGTATGCCAAAACAAGGAAATTATCTGACACGAAAAAAAACATGTCGCGCCACATCCATTTCGAAGCAGGCATGTCGGTGTCCGGCTCCAATGCTGATGAACGTATTGCTGTTAAACCCTCCACCGAACTGGAAATCATTATGGAGCTGTATAATGAAATGGCTTCTCTTACCGGAAACCCGGTATTCAGTTCACCTGCTACCGATTTCGATACTAAAACACTTGCTCAGGAAATACTGAGTAAAAAAGGCAAGGCCATAATTATATGTGGACACGACAGTGTGGAAACACAGATTCTCATTAACGCCATTAACCATATGGCAGAATCCTACGGCAACACACTGGATAATGCACAACCGCTGAATTTTAGTCTGGGTAGCAAAGAAGCCATGGATAAGATGATTGAAAATATGGAAGGAGGAAATACCGAGCTGGTAATGTTCTATAAGACCAATCCACTTTACAATCATCCTAAAGCAGATAAGATGAAGGAAGCTATGGCAAATGTGCCATTCAGTGTTTCTTTTGCCACTGCCAAAGATGAAACAGCCAAAGAATGCACTTATATTTTGCCCGACAACCATTATCTCGAATCATGGGGTGATGTCATGCCCAAACTGGGAACTTACGCTCTTATGCAGCCGGTAATGCAACCCATATTCAATACAAGGCAATTTCAGTCATCACTATTGGCATGGGTAGATATGGACAGTGATTACCATGCCTATATTAAAGCTTACGCTGAAAGAACATTATTCCCGAAACAAAATGAATATTCTGATTTCCAGCAATTTTGGTTAAATACACTTCAGGCCGGTATTTTTGTAACCGATGAAACATTAAGCCCTAACCTGAATCTTTCTCAGGGTGTAATATCTGATGCCGTTGCAAGTCTGAAAAACAAAACAGCAGCAGCCGGTAACATTCAGTTCATGACCCATCAGAATGTTGCCATGGCTGATGGTTCCTATGCCAATAACCCCTGGTTACAGGAACTGCCTGATCCGGTTACAAAAATTACATGGGATAATTTTGCAGCTATTTCGCCAAAATTTGCAGATGAAAATAGATTGAAAGACGGGGATATAATCAGTATCAACGGACTGGAAATTCCTGTGGCAGCTCAGCCGGGACAGGCTTATGGTTGTATTTCTATTGCGTTGGGCTATGGAAGAGAATATGCCGGCAAGGTTGGAGACCATACCGGAGTTAATGCTTTCAGATTATTAAATGATAAAGCCTTCCCATGGAATGTTCAAAGCTGGGAAAAAACCGGAAGCGGATATGAGTTTGCCCGTTCACAAACTCATCATAGCATGGAAGGGCGTCATATTGTTCGAGAATCAACATTAGATAAGTATAAGGAAAACTCAAAAGCCGGAAATGAGATTCGTGATTACCATCTTAAACACATGGTAACCCTCTATCCCGGTCACAAATACGAAGGTCATCACTGGGCCCTAATGGTAGATTTGAATGCCTGTACAGGATGCAGCACGTGCGTAATTGCCTGTCAGGCCGAAAACAACACACCCGTTGTGGGTAAAGATGAAGTACGTCGACGCCGCATTATGCACTGGATGCGAATCGACCGATATTATACGGGTGATGCTGAGAACCCAGGTGTGGTTTATCAGCCTCTCATGTGCCAGCACTGCGATAATGCTCCATGCGAAAATGTTTGTCCTGTTTCAGCAACTAATCACAGCCATGAAGGCATTAACCAGATGGCTTACAACCGCTGCGTAGGAACAAAATATTGCATCAACAACTGTCCTTATAAAGTAAGACGATTCAACTGGTTTCAGTATGCTAAAAATGACAAGTTCGATTATCATATGAACTCCGATCTGGGCCGCATGATTCTTAATCCCGACGTAACTGTAAGAGAACGGGGAGTTGTTGAAAAATGCTCATTTTGCATCCAGCGGATCCAGGAAGGAAAATTGAAGGC
>PWIL01000119.1 GCA_003560455.1 Mollicutes bacterium | reverse complement strand
TTAAAGGTTTTGGTTAAAAGTAAGCAGGGTCCCGGGATCGAACCGGGCTCTTCCGGGCACTACTTTTAACCAAAACCTTTAAGTATCAATATATATCAATATATATCATGACAAAAGGTAAAATGATTCATTTGAGAGTTCCTAAAAAGATACATAACCATTTAGAGAAAGCCAGCGAATCCCTTTATTTTTCAAGTACTCAAGAACTTATACGAGAAATTTTAAGAAATTTCGTGATAGATACTCGTAAAAAAGAAGCGATAAGATGGCTAAAGAAAAATAGAGGTGCTCTAAAAGGTAAAATAAAATCACTAACTAAAAAATAAAGAGAAAAATTACTTCTTGAATATCTTGAAAAAGACGCATCAAATATTATCAGGGAACACAATCTTTAATTTTCCATATCTTGAAGGAAAATCCTTAACATTTCTAGTGACAAGATATTCTGCTTCAGCTCGTTCAGCAAGAATTATGTTTAGAGCATCGGCAAGATGTGTTTTGGATTTTTCAACTAATACCAGAGCTTCTTTTTCAACAGCTGTACTTTTAGAAACTTTGATTAATTTATTTAAATTTTCGAGTTTATTAATAAGTTCAAGGAACAAAAGTTTATCATCTATTTGTTTATTTATTTCTTTTATAACCCAATCAGAAATTATTATTTCAAATTCGCACTCAAAAGTTCTTTTAAGTAATTGAAATGCAAATTCACCTAAAGGTCGCATTTTATCTTTTCTATCCATCAAGTAATCTAAATAAAATTATAAAATAGAACTTTCTCTTGAAGATTTAATGATTGCCAAAAAGGAAAAATATATTTTGAATATTTTCAAAAACGGAAAAATAATTCTAAGGAATGAAAAAAACAAAGAAAAAGGAAAAAAAATAATAAAAGAAGTTTACAAAAAAATAAAAAATTAAAAAAATTATCTTGTCACTAATTTTGAATTTATCGAAGCAAGCTTGCGAGTCAATTTATTAAGTTTTTTAAATTTTGTATAAAACCCTCTTTTTTTTAAGCAAGATAATGGTTTGGTATTTTTTAAACAACCACCAAAACTCATAACGACATTCTCAGCACTTGAGCTTGCATTCTTTGCATATTTTATTTCTGCTGCTATTAATTTATCATAAGACTTTAATTTTTTGAATAAATTATTATTAAATCCTTCATAATCAATTTCCCATTCTACATGTTGGAGTTTCACGAATATCTTCCAAAACAATTTATGGCGCATATCGTAAATTTTGGCAAATTTACGCTCCACTTTTTTAAAATGCTTCAGATTTTTATCTTTTTTTTCATCATTTTTAACTAAATAATCTTGGAGTTTAAGCAACTTTCGATTTAATATAACATATTTTTTAATTCCTTTTTTTATATTTTCCAAATCTTTTAATGCTGTCTTAATCTCACTCAAATTATCTTTTGCATGTACTTTAATCTTTTTTTTATAAAAACCTTTTTTTAATTTTGCTTTTATTTTATTTCTCCATTTTACATTTGCCATATTAATGCCTCCTTTAACTATTATATATCAATATTTAACTATATAAAAACTTTTTCGAACTCACTATAAAAAAGAAAGAGAAAAACTGCTTCGTGAATATCTCGAAAAGGACATGTCAAATATTTTTAGGGAACACAATCTTTAATTTTCTATACTTTGAAGGGAAATTATTGGGTGCTGTCCACTAATTCCAATACTAATTTAAACGAAAAGGTTCTTTTGAATTATATGGAAGGTAAAATAATCTATGATTGGGATGAGTTTGAGGAAGAATTTTCTAAATTGGGAGACGCCGAATTTTACATAAACTTAGATATATCTGAAAATGGAAATGTGCTTAGAATTTACGCCGAAGATGAAGACACAGTTTTAATTTTTGAACCTGACGATTTGGATTTGAGAAAATGGAAAAAGAAACTTGAAAAAAGATTGATTGAATACAGATGGGGAGAAAGTCCTGTCAGAATAGTGGAACAATGAAAGATGATTTGTTTGTTTTCAAACCATGTAAAACAAAGGCTGCGTTTCAAGCAAATTTTGAAAATATAAAATTTGATTTGGAAAAAGTAAAAAAAATTCTTGAAAAAGAAAACTACAAAATAGAACTTTCTTTAAATGATTTGATTATTGCAAAGAAAGGATATATGTTGAATGTTTTCAAAAATGGGAAAATTCTCATAAAAGAAATTAAAGAAGAATCTGTAGCCAAAAAAACAATAAAAGAAATATATAAAAAAATAAAATAAAAAATTAGCAAACCGTTTCAATACAGTTTACTATTTGCCCTTCAAGAACTTCTAAACTTGTAAGTCCCATGAAAGCTTCACCACCAGTAAAAGTTATTGGTACTCCGCCTGCTTGCACTCCATGCATTGCTGCCATTTCTTGAGCTATCTGTGAATTTTCTCTTTCTGCCAAGTCATATGAAACTATTTCTATTTCGTTTGCATAACTAGCTTCCAGTTCGTCTAAAATTTCGCTTTGCTGGTTGCAGTAAGGACATGTTTCTGTGTAGAAATAATGAACAATTAATTGTCCTTCTTCATTGTACATAATTTCTTCTCCTAAATCATATTCTACTGGTTCAGTTACTTCAGGTTGTTCCGGCATCATTGCGTCCATGTCCATGTCCATATCTATAGGACCTAAAAACATATAGTTTCCATTTTTATTGACAAAAACTTCAATAGATTCTCCTTCAATCATAAATAAAATATTGTACAAACCACTTTCAATGCTTGTTTCAACATGCTCTATATTAATTCCTGGTTCGAGAAGCATGTATTCGTTTATGAAATCCATTGTTTTTTCTTCTATTTCTTGTTGAGTTTCTACTTCTCTACCTACTATTTCAGGATTTATTTCAATTTCAGGACCAAGCATTTGTTGAAGCATTAATTCATCATCCATGTCTATTGCTTCAGTAAACAAATACCTTTCATCTTCTGTAACATAAACATCAAACATTTGTCCTTGCATAGACAAAGTTATAACATGCACACCATCTTGAAATGTTGAGTCTTCTAATTCGACTTCCATTCCAGGTTGCATCAAATAATTGTTTATGAAATTTATTGCTTTTCCTTCCGGACCTCTTTGCAATGAATCTGCAAATGTAAAATATCCTGTAAAAGCTCCAGCTGCAACAATTATAACTGCTATAGCTGCAACAATTCCAACAACTTGGAAAAGTTTCTTTTTTGGTATTGTTAGTTTTAAGTCTTCTTTATCCTTCTTGCTATTTTTAGCCATTATTATACACCCACTAATAACGACAAAACCTTTTTTTATAAACTTAACCCATAATAAACTTTAGTTCAAACAACAACTATTTTAAAACATAAAATGGTTTTTTAATTATGGTTGATTTTTCTTTTTTGGAAAAAAATAGAGTGAGTAAAAAGAAAAAAGGAATTATTATTTTTTTTAGTTCTGCCATTTCCATGCTTTTATTATGGATTATTTTTGCAATTTCTTTTATTTACACAAGTTTAAACAATTTATTTTTTTCATTTTTAGTGTTGATATCAGCTTTATTAATTATTTGTATGATATATGGTGTTAAAGTTTCTTTGAAAGGGGATAAAATTGGAAAAAGCAATAATAATTAGATATGGTGAAATAGGAATAAAATCTAGTTGGGTTAGAAGAGAATTTGAAGATAGATTAATAGATAATATTTCAAGGGCTTTGGTTAATAATAATGTTGAAATAGAAAAAGTCGTTAAAATCGGAGGAAGGATATATATTTGGTGTAGCGACATCAAAAAATCTTTGAATATTTTAAAAAATGTGTTTGGAATTGTTTCTTATTCTCCCGCAAAAATAATCAAATCAGATTTAGATGAAATGAAAAAAGAAGCTTTGAAAATGTATAAAAAGTTATGTAGCAAAAAAAAGAAATCTTTTAGGGTTACTACAAGAAGAAGATATAAGGATTTTCCAATGACTTCTATGGAAATCAGTTCAGAAGTTGGGGCTCATATAGTAAAAAATACAAATGCTGATGTTGATTTGACTGAATATGACATAAATGTTTGCTTCGAAATAAATGAAAACGAAACTTTTGTTTTTTCTGAATTTCATGAAGGGTATGGTGGACTTCCTATTGGAACACAAGGCAAGGTTTTGTGTGTTATGACAAATAAAAAAGAATGTCAAAAAAATGCTTTCTTAATGGCAAGACGTGGTTGTGAACTTATTTTAGCGGGAAAAAAAGAATATTTGAATTTCGTAGATGATTTTGAAAAAAAATATTATCATTTTAAAAGGGATTTGGAAACTTTTGAAATAAAAGAATTTAATCTTGATGAAATAATAAAAATTGCAAAAAAAACCCATGCGAAGGCAATAGTTCTTCAAAAAAAATATTTGAACAAATTTGAAAATAAAACAGATTTATTGATTCTTTACCCTAATTTTGGGTTTTGAATTAAATTTTTATACTTAGAATATATTACATTATCATGCCACCAAAACAAAAATATTTGATGCCTACGATAATATTTATTTTTTTAATTGCATTTATGTTCATATATCTTATTTTAGTCCATCCGCAGACAAGAGGGGAAATTTTGCTCGGTGAAGAAAAATTTGAAGGTGTTGTAATACGTGTAACTCAAAATGGATTCTCTCCAGAAGAAGTTAGAATATCTCAAGGTCAAAAAATTACATGGATTAATGACGGTAGGGGTAGGCACAGAATTTCGGGGTTAGATTTTCAAAGCAGTATTTTAAATCCTGGTTCTAGTTACACCCATACATTTACAAATAGAGGGACGTTCGTATATAGTTGCGAATTCAATCCAGGTTTGAGAGG
>PWIL01000172.1 GCA_003560455.1 Mollicutes bacterium | reverse complement strand
TATATTTATGTGTGTTAATAGTGGCGCGGAACTACTTTCTCTTTTCCGCACTTGAAGCCTTGGCCTTTTGGTCAAGGCTTTTTTGTTTAGTGTCAGCTTTTATCGCTTTCAGCCCCGCTTGAAATGCAGCGGCTTTAATCATTTCAGATGTTGTGTAACTCATACACACCTCCTTTTTTTGTTCATCTTCCTGTGCACGGCTCCCGATTGGTAATCATCCAGGAACCGAAGTACCTCACTTCTTAATATCTTATCATCTATGAATTGCAAATACCCAAATCGATTCACCTTTGCCTCCCAATCCCGTAAAGTCGGGTAGCTATCAAACCACAGCAGCTCAATAGCCTGCTTCCGGTTAATAAGCTTGTCGTTCTCCTTGCGGTGTGCAACAAGCCCCTGCTTCCGATACAACTCTATAGCTTCACCGCGCAACGTTTCTGCACGCTCCCGCAACATTGTCGCCTCTTCAAGAAGCTGATCAGCCTTGTTAGTTAGTACGTTCATTCCGGTTGGATTGCTTTTTCCCATTCATCTTTAGGGACATCAATTCCCGCACCTTCGATATATTCACAAATCTTACCATAAACCTCACGGTTCATGCCTGGATACTTCATAACCTTATATATATACCCGCGTGAGCACTTAAATTTGTCTGCAACATCTTGAGATGTGTGACTGTAAGCCGCTCTGGCCTGTGATAATCTTTGCAGTATTGTTAGTTTGTTCATTATTTATTACTTTTGCTGTTAACAACTGTAGAACACTGTTGTTAATATAACACACAAATTGTGAACATGTCAAATAAAAACCACACAGAGAGTGTGAAAATTATCCATCGACCTCAACTCGAACTGGGGGTTACTACAAAAAAGCCAACCCCTATCAAGGGCTGGCCTTAGCTAACTAACCTATGTGTGTAGGGGTACTATGTAGGTTCTTTCTTCTTTTTTGTCTTTCCGGATTTACCGTTGCTTGGGGGTTCTTTTTCCGCATCAACGACCTGAACCGGAACAAACTTACCGGCATTCATCCCGGTCACCAAGTGTTTGACCGTCCCGTATGCGCACTGATCCAAGAACTTCATAATTTCTTTTTGGGTTTGCTCGCTGATAATAAATACGCGTTGCTGTTGTTTTTCTACTTCTTTTGTTTTGCTCATGAGTTGTTTTTTAGGTTACTTGGTTTAGTGTGTGCCAAAATCTTCTTCACCAACATACTGGTTGTCCCTATAAAACCTTGCTACCAGCTTCAGGCGATTGATCGATTCTGAGAAAACATTTTCGGCAACAAGGTCAATGTAGTTTGATGGTGAGGCAAAAATGCGTTGGCTTTTAATCGCTTTACTTACCCCGGCCATTGTACCCGCTTTGTTAATTTCTGTTTTTTTCAGAATGGGCTTTCTACTAACAGCGTTCATTCGCACGTTGTCCTGAGACTGATTGGTGATCCTATACCGATAACTATTATATTTACTGCTTGGCTCGGCAGAAATAACAGGATTGGCCGGCTCTGTATATATAATGCTACCAGGATCTTGTTCTGATCCTTGTAATGGGTCTTGATAGGTTCTCGTGCCGTAGTCATACCGCCCAGCGCTAAAGGTTTCCCATACAGAGTCCGTCACGCGCCTGCCTTGGATCTCTATATCAAACAGATATAGAAAATCTTTTGTCGCTGGATAGGTCACCAAATCAGAGGATACTTGGGTAAACACGACTTCGCTTAATACAATCCCATTATCAGCCATCGCAAATGTGCTCGAAAGGCTTTGTGAGGGGTTTAGGTTTACACCAATGAACGTTGTTAACTGATCACCAAGAAAGTTATTAAAATCAAACGTCTCTTTATCGTTAATATCAACCGCATCACCAACCTTAATTTGAGGGTTACTGCCACCGATAAGTTCAAGATCACCCGCTTTAAACCTGTCGTTTCCCGCCCCCGCAATGCCAACGTTGAATCCGGCGATATACAACTGCTTCAGGCTTAGCACCCCGTTTCTGTCAAACGCCCATCCAATTGTGCCGGGGTTTGTCATGTTTCCGCTTGCATCAATCGTTCCGTTCCAATTGCTGCTTTTAAACTGATTGGACTCAAAAGTAAACCCGTCCATGTCTTGCGTCATGCGAGACCTTGTTTGGCCGTCTGCAAGCACTTCATTGGTTATTGTGTTGGCGTTTTGCGTGATAGCCGTGCTGTTTGATGAAACTGTTCCAGTAAGCGAATCGAACTCTGTTTGTGTTACACGAAGTTCGATTTGCTGCGAATTGACAAATATCGCCGCCGCATTATCCTCTACAAGCTGGCCAAGTGCATTGACCTCCGTAGTTGTAGCGCGAAGGGCTATTTCATCCGCATTTTGAATAATGGCTGTTTCGGCAGTGGTTACACGGCCAACAAGATCATCGTGATCAACTTGTGTTACCCGAAGCGCTATTTCATCCGCGTTAAGCTGAATTGAAGCCTCTGCGGTTGTTACGCGGTTTTCTAAATTGTCAAACGTTGACTGCGTAACCCTGAGTGCTATTTGATTCGCGTTTTGAACAATACTGCTCTCCGCAGTAGTTACCCTGCCCTTAAGCTCATCGAACGTCGTTGTGGTTACACGCAGGGCAATTTCCTCTGCGTTAACAATAATACTGGCTTCAGCAGAGCTAACCCGCCCTTCTAAATCATCAAAATCTGTTTGTGTAACTCGTAAGGCAATCTCATTGGCATTTTGTGTAATGCTTGATTCGGCTACCTCAACACGCCCTTCAAGCTCATCGAATACAATCTGTGTTACACGAAGATCTATTTCATTGGCGTTAAGGATAATCGCCGCCTCTGCCGCAGTTATTCTACCATCAAGACCTTCAATAATTAGCGCATCGGCTCCGCGCTTACCCACTTCAATGAAGTCCAGATCAAAGGCATCATCAGCGGTTTCCCCAAGATAAACCCGCAACCCCGTAATTGTACCGGTATAGTCTGTATTGTCAGAAAGATCCAGCCTGTAGCTGTTCCACTCGGTTACATCATTGGGCTCAGTCAGGGCAACCGTGTGCCAGTCCGTCCCGTCAAAAAACCCAATCTGCCCGCCAAATCCAGCCCCCGCGGTTCGCCGCGCACGCAGGTATACTACCGGGTTATCGTCAGCATCGATACTCAACCCTGTCCTTTCGATGTACGGATCAGCGCCGGTGGCGTCAATGGTTAAAAAGCTTGCATTGTTGGTTAGCGTAGCGTTTTCCCCGGTGAACCCGTCTGCGCTGTCAAGAAACTGAAACCGAACGGCTGGGGTTAGACTTTCAAGAACTTCTTCAATCGTTGCGTTAAAGGTGGTGGTTGTAACGCGAAGTGCTATTTGATCAGCATTTTGTGTAATGCTGCTTTCTGCCGTGGTTACCCTGCCCTCTAAGGTATCAAACTCTGTCTGCGTAACCCGAAGCTCAATCTGATCAGCATTTTGAACGATACTGCTTTCAGCGGTTGTTAACCGCCCTTCAACTTCATCAAAATCAACCTGAGTAACCCGAAGTTCGATCTGATCCGCGTTTTGTGTAATGCTTGATTCTGCTGCCGTAACCCGCCCTTCTAACGTATCAAACGTCTCCTGTGTAACTCGGAGCTGTATCTGATCCGCCTGAATGGTTAGCTGCGCCTCATTGGAGTCCACACGCCCGGTAAGATTATCAACCGTTTCTTGTGTAGCGCGGAGTGCAACCTGCTCTGCATTTAGTGTTATCTGCGTTCCCTGGCTTGACACCGTACCCGCCAGATCATCAAATACGGTTTGCGATACCCGCAGTATTATTTCCTGTGAATTAATTTCAATAGCCGCCTCAGCGTCCTCTATTCGCTTATCCAAATCATCCGGTATATCCCCTCCGCCCGTGAATATGGCCTTAAACTTCTCGCTCGACAACAACACAGGTGTATCACTACCAGTGCGGTATACAAGAAACCGATCCTGCTCGGCCATGTTATCAATGGAAGGCAGGTTGCGTATATCATCAATGCGAACAATGCTCATGGGTGATTACCTTTTTTTACGTGTGTTATAATTCTGTAAAGAAATAAACGAACTGCCCCCAAATGAGACACGGTTATCTTTTGCGTAGGTAGCGTCAGGATCAAACGCTCCCCTCCATTGAAGGGAGTCTTTCAGCGCCTGAGCTTCAATCTTCAGCGCCTCAATATCCTCCATGATCTCCGTAGGAAACGAATCGCGTATCGCGTCCATAAACGCCGCTGTCTGTTGATACTGCTCAATCGTCGGCGTAAAATCCTCCGGCAGAAACCCGTCTTGCACCAGCCGGGTAAACAGCGTACCTACCCTCTCTGCGGTGTTCGCCTTCTCCTCGGTTTCATCACGGATACCCTGAGCTAACTGTATGAGTTGTGATCTATTCATTATTATCCAAAGGTTTCATCAAATGTTGCATCAAATACGCCCGTCTGTGTTGAAGGGGGTTGTCCGGGAACAAATGGAGGCTGTGAACCCCCCGCTCCCCTTCTACCTCTTGTTACAAGGTATGCGCCCTCATCAACAAGCAGGTTGCCATCACCACTCCGCAGAGCTCGTTTTTCCAACCCTGTGATATCCCCAAACCTATTCCGTGCATACTGCTCCGATTTTCGGGCCGGTCGGCCAACACTTTCACTTCTCGCATCATCGGCTTTTGTTGGTTTTGGTTTTTCCATCATTCAGTTTTAAATACTCCGTAATAAACGGGTTCAGATGTTTCTTCATCTTCTTCAACTGAATCTTTATTAGAATCTTCATCTTCGGTTTCGTCTGATTCTGACTCATCATCCTCATCGGGATCAGATTCATCTTCAGTATCATCAGGAGAGTCTACAAGTTCTATCGTATCAAAATCAGCTTTCACATTCACTCGTAATGCCTGCTCAAACCATACTTCAGATTCAGG